>JALGSW010000070.1 GCA_029821635.1 Candidatus Zipacnadia bacterium | reverse complement strand
TTCCGCAAAGGCGGAGCGCTGCGCTTTCTCTCGCACCTCGACCTGAACCGCACGATCCATCGGGCGGTGCGCAGAGCCGGGCTGCCCGTCAAGTACTCGCAGGGCTTCAACCCGTCGGCGCAGATCGGCTACGCCCAGGCGCTGCCGGTCGGCACGGGGGGCGAGCGTGAGCTGTGTCAGATCGAGCTGGAGCGCCCGATGCCCGCCGATGAGGTGCATCGCGCGCTGACCGACGCGCTGCCCGAGGACATGCGGCCAATCGAAACCGAGGTGATCTCGGGAGAGAAGAAGAAACACCTGTCGGGACTCACGTCCGCCGAGTACCAGATCGAGCTTCAGCCCGTTGGGGCGATCGATCTGCCGATGCTTGACAGGGGGATCGCGGAGATCCTGGACGCAGGAGAACTCCCTGTTGTCCGCGAAACGAAGTCAGAGACCCGAACCGTGGACGTGCGTTCGGGTATACTGGAACTGCAAGTCTTCGAACCGCGCTCCGGTGATGGACCGTCAGCAGGACAGTCCGCCGGGCCGCGGCTTCGTATGAAGCTGGCGCTGCAACAGGATCGGTTCGTCAAGCCGTCAGAGGTCGTTGAATGCCTTGAGCGCCGGCTTGCCAGCCTCACAGGTCAGGACGTCAGGCTCAACGTACGAGTCGTGACGCGCCTTGACCTTGCGCGCGACTGAAGCGCGCAGATCGACCCCGCGGGGGATGGCTGTCCGCGGTTTGACGCAGGATGCGTGGCCGGAGCTTCCGGTCATCGCGATCGCACGAACACATCATTCGGCACACCGGCGCCGTACGTGCCCGATGCCGGCGAGGGGCCTCATTCCGGGGCAGCGCCTCGTCGCATCCGCGCACCACGATGGCGTCGGACAAGAGAGAGGTACTGTATGTCACAGAAGATCATCGCGAACATCGCGAAACGACAGACGCGCGTGGCAATTCTCGAAGACGATTGCCTCATCGAACTGCTCGTCGAGCGTGGCAAGCGGGTCACCGGCAACGTCTACAAGTGCAAGGTCGAGAACGTCGTCCGCGGCCTCGACGCCGCGTTCGTGGAGTGCGGGCTGGAGAAGAACGTCTTCCTCCACGTCTCCGACGCGCTGGAAGAGGAGCCGCCCAGGCACAAGATGCGCCGCAAAATGACCGCATTCCCGCCCATCGGTCAGGTCGTCCACGAGGGCGAAGAGTTCCTCATGCAGATCGTCAAGGGCCCCCTCGGCGACAAGGGCGCCCGCGGCACCCGCCGCATCTCCCTCCCCGGCCGCTACCTCGTGCTCATGACCGACACCTCGGAGAAGGTTGGCGTCTCCAAGAAGATCGAGGACGACGCCGAGCGCAAGCGCCTCCGCGACATCGGCCACGAGGTCTGCCCCGAGGAGTTCGGCATCATCGTCCGCACTCGCGCGCAGGGCGCCACCAAGGAGGACCTCGAGGCGGACGTACGCTTCCTCACGAAGCTCTGGCAGACCATCAAAGGCCGCACCCAGCAGGCGAAGGCCCCCGAGCTCATCCACGAGGACCTCAGCCTCACGCTGGAAATCCTGCGCGACGTCTTCTCGGCCGAGGTCGATGAGTTCATCATCGACGACAAGATCACATATGACAAAGTCCTCAACCTGCTGCACAACGTCGCTCCAGAGCTGCGCGATCGCGTCCACCTCTACCGCGATGACAAGCCCATCTTCACGCACTACGAGATCGAGCAGCAGATCGAGACCGCCATCCAGCCCAAAGTCTGGCTGCCCCACGGCGGCTGGCTCAACATCGAGCAGACCGAGGCGCTGACCACCATCGACGTCAACACCGGCAAATTCACCGGGCGCAACCTCGAGGACACCGTCCTGCGCACCAACCTCGAGGCCTCCGATGAGGTCGCCCAACAACTCAAGCTCCGCGACATCGGTGGCATCATCGTCATCGACTTCATCGACATGGACAAGCGCGATCACCGCAAGCAGGTCAGCGCGGCGCTGCGCAAGGCATTCGAGCACGACCGCATGAAGACGCGTATCATGCACATCACGCGCCTGGGGCTCGTCGAGATGACGCGCAAGCGCACCGGTGAGAGCCTCTCGCAGATCCTGCAGACCACCTGCCCGTGCTGCTCCGGGCACGGTCGTATCCTCTCCGCCGAGACGGTCGCCGCCGCCATGGAGCGCGAGGTGCGGCGCCTCGTCCTCGAGGAGGAGTCGCGCATCTTCCACGTGCTGGCGACCCCACAGGTCATCATGGAGTTCATCGGGCCCTTCGGCGAGTACGTCGATGAGCTCGAGGAGGAGCTCAACTGTGAGCTCTACTCCCGCGCCGAGGGGTCGATGAACCCCGAGCACTACGAGATCCTACCCCAGGACACCCGGCGCGGCCTCCGCCGCGTCACGCGCAGGCAAGCCGGTCACAAGCTCGAGGTGCAGCCCGAAGATCTGCTGCGCATTCCTGAGATGGGACTTGTCGGCTGCGTGGACGGTCTGATAGTATACGCACCGGAGGTGTCGCCGGACGTGGCTGAGCCGGTTATGGTGCGGCTCACCAAGGTCGGCAACTCCTACGCCCGGGCGACTCCCGTCGGCAAGTGAGGCACAGAAGCCCCGTGGGGGATCAAAGGCGGTGACCGCAATGGGTCCACCACCACCCAGGATTCCTCTCTACCATCGGCTCATGATGGGGGCAGCGTTCAGGCGCGCGGGCGTGTACGTAGTCGCGGCGGTCCTCGTCGTCGTGGTCGGGTTCTTCGCGACACGACTCGCGAAGCCCGCCGATCCCTACGCGTCCGTGCGCGTCGAGGGCGTCTCGTCCGGCGCATCCGGCGCCGCCGAGACCAGGGCCGTGCAGTGGGACTCCGCGCATGGCCGCGGGGTCGTTGACGTGCAGGACAGCGACGGCGTCGTCCGCCGCTACTACATGGAGGATAAGGGCAACGGTGGCACCCGCGTCTGGGGGGGCACTGAGGTCGAGCCCGGAAGTGAGGACAGCGGCTGAGGCCGCACAGCGATGGGCCGGTCGCCTACTTCTTCTTCCGGCGCCGCTTCTCCGGACCACGCTTCGCCTTCTTCTTCCTTCTCTGGATCGTCCCGGCAGCCCACAACGCGAGATAGCCCATGAGCATCGCCCCACCGCCCACGAGAACCAGCGACAACAGCAATCCGAGCGCCGGCGTGCCAAACAACTGCCCGCCCGTGCGCTGCATCACAATCGCCAGCGCGCCGAAGCCCATCGCCAGCCCGGCCACCACCCCTACCAATCCGGCGATCAGCTTTCCGGCCTCTCCCATGGCTGCGCTGCGCCTCCGTTCGTGGTCTCGCTACCGGCTCGAGCAGGGCAATTCGCCAAACGCCGCTCCCGCACCTGCTCCGCCCAACCGCGTGACCGGCCATCATTGCACACCAGGAGCACGTTCATGACCGACGAGCGAGCCACGCTGCAGACAGTCGCAGGACTCCACGGCCTCATCCTCGCGTGGGAGACCGGAGACGGCGTCATC
Source organism: Candidatus Zipacnadia bacterium (assembly GCA_029821635.1). Taxonomy (GTDB): domain Bacteria; phylum Armatimonadota; class Zipacnadia; order Zipacnadales; family UBA5352; genus UBA5352. The sequence goes on along the minus strand of JALGSW010000070.1, from coordinate 18,605 downwards.
GAGGCGGACTACGACTACGGCGTCCACCTCGGCGAAGCCCCCTCGCAGAGCGGCGTTGTCACGCTGCGCTGCACCATCATCGCCGACCGCAACTGCGATGCGCTCCTCGAACTGAGCGCCCTGCGCGGCATCCGCGCCACCCTTGGCGACACGCTCGTCGCCGACGGCTCACCGCGCATCGAGCCATTCGGCTGCACCTACCCGGTCGCTCTGCGCGCCGGCGCCAACGACCTCACGGTCGAGGTTACCCTCGCGGAGGTCAACGCGCGCTTCAGCGCCCGGCTCATTGCCCCCGACCGCTCGCCGCTCGCGACCGTCAGCGAGGTCCGCCCGCACTGGCACAGCACCACCGAGGCGGTCCGCGAGCCGATCCCGGCGGGCAGCGGCGTCTCGCTCTGGCACGAGTGGAACGAGCTGTGCAGCCGCCCCCCCACGATGCGCCTCGCGGAGCAGTCCGAGGACGGATGGCGCGCCTGGCGTGAACGCTTCGGGGAGCGCCTCGGCGAGCTGATGGGCCCGACCGAGCCGCTGGTAGCGCCCGAACCGCGAGTCATCTCCTCCGAGCAGCTCGCGCGCGCGGGCGCCCCCGGCTACCGCCGCGACCGCGTCATCTTCAGCAGCGAGCCGGGGAGCGACGTTCCCGCCTGGCTCCTCGTGCCCGACGAGCCCAACGGCGCGGGCATCGTCAGCATCCACGGCCACGGCTACGTCCACGGTGAGACCGTCGGCGTCACCGGCGGCGACGCGTCGCGCGACCTCACCGATCGTCTCAACTACGCCTACGGGGCACGCTACGCGGAGCGCGGATACACGGTCATCAACCCGGACATGCGCAACTTCGGCGCGCGCCACGATGACGAGCTCATCCGCCGCGACTCGTGCGACCTCGCGGCCCTGCGCCTGCAGCAGTTCGGTGTCAACCTCATCGCCGGTCAGGTGCGCGATCTGAAGGCCTCCCTCAGCGTGCTGCAGGGCCGACCGGAGGTCGAGGCAGGCCGCGTCGGCGCTACCGGCCTCTCCTACGGCGGCCGCCTCACGATGTACTTCGCCGCACTCGACGAGCGCGTCGCCTGCGCCGTCGCCAGCGGCTCGCTCAACGTCTTCCGCGAGCGCCTGACGATCGACTCAAGCTGCGCCGCGCAGTTCGTCCCGGGCCTGCTCGCCCTCGGCGACACGCCCGAAGTCTTCGGCCTCATCGCGCAGCGCCCGCTGCTGCTCGAACTCGGCACGCGAGACGGCACTTCGCCCGAGATGTTCGCCATGGAGGCCTACGCACAGATCGAGCGCATCTACGAAGCGGCGGGCGTCCGCGACCGCCTCGACCTCGACGTATTCGAGAGCGGGCATCAGTACCATGGCGCCAGGGCATTTGACTGGTTCGACCGCTGGCTGCTGCCCTGACAGACATGCACATGCAAAGGAGCACGCACATGCCACGAACGCTCACTGAGAAGATCATCGCCGCCCACCTCGTCTCCGGGGAGATGACGCCCGGCGACGCCATCGCGCTGCGCATCGATCAGACCCTCACACAGGACGCCACCGGCACGATGGCCTACCTGCAGTTCGAGGCAATCGGCCTCGACCGCGTGCAGGCAGAGCTGTCCGTCAGCTACGTCGATCACAACACGCTGCAGACCGGCTTTGAGAACGCCGACGACCACCGCTACCTGCAGTCCGTCGCCGCGAAGCACGGCGTCTACTTCTCCCGGCCCGGCAACGGGATCTGCCACCAGGTCCACCTGGAGCGCTTCGGCGTCCCCGGCAAGACGCTGCTCGGCTCGGACTCGCACACCCCCACCGGCGGCGGCATCGGCATGCTCTCCATCGGCGCCGGCGGCCTCGACGTCGCCGCTGCGATGGCCGGCGAGCCCTTCCACCTCAACATGCCGCAGGTCATCGGCGTGCGCCTCACCGGCAAACTCACCGGCTGGGCCTCCGCCAAGGACGTCATCCTCGAGCTGCTCCGCCGGCTGAGCGTCAAGGGCGGCGTGGGCAAGGTCTTCGAGTATTTCGGCCCGGGCGTCGGCACGCTCTCCGTCCCCGAGCGCGCGACCATCACGAACATGGGCGCGGAGCTCGGCGCGACCTCATCCGTCTTCCCGAGCGACGACGTCACGCGCGGCTTCCTCACCGCCCAGCAGCGCCCGGACGACTGGAGCGAGCTGCTCGCCGACGAGGGCGCGCGGTACGCGGAGGTCATCGAGCTCGACCTGTCGGCGATCGTGCCGATGGTCGCGCAGCCGCACATGCCCGACGAGGTCGTGCCCGTCACCGAGCTGGAGGGCCTCGCGGTCGATCAGGTCTGCATCGGGAGCTGCACCAACTCCTCGCTCAAGGACCTCATGACCGTCGCCGCGATCCTGCGGGGCCGCACCGTCCACGAGCGCACGAGCCTCGTGATCTCCCCCGGCTCGCGGCAGGTCGAGGAGATGATCGCGCGCAACGGTGCGCTCGCCGACCTCCTGGCCGCGGGCGCGCGCGTGCTCGAGCCCGCCTGCGGGCCCTGCATCGGCATGGGACAGTCCCCGCCCAGCGGCGGCGTGAGCGTGCGCACCTTCAACCGCAACTTCATCGGCCGCTCGGGCACCGCCGACGCGGGCATCTACCTCACGAGCCCGGAGATCGCCGCCGCCGTTGCGATCTTCGGCGAGTTCATCGACCCGTCCGGCCGCATCGAGCTGCCGAGCATCGAGCTCCCGCCGGTCTTCGCGGTCGATGACAGCATGATCATCGCGCCCACTCAGGACGCGAGCGGCGTGGAGGTCGTGCGCGGCCCGAACATCCAGCCGCTCCCGATCCGCGGCGAGCTGCCGGAGAGCTTCGAGGCCACCGTGCTGCTCAAGGTCGGCGACAACATCACCACCGATGACATCATGCCCGCGGGCGCGAAGATCCTGCCGTTGCGCAGCAACATCCCGGCGATCAGCCAGTTCGTCTTCGCGGGGATCGACCCGGAGTTCGCCTCGCGCGCCGAGGCGACGCAGCCGGGGATCGTGCTCGGCGGCGGGAACTACGGGCAGGGCTCGTCGCGCGAACACGCGGCCCTCGCGCCGATGCACCTGGGCATCCAGGCGGTCCTGGCCGAGTCGTTCGCGCGCATTCACAAGGCGAACCTCGTCAACTTCGGCATCCTGCCGCTGGAGATCGCTCCTGAGGGCTACGCGGCGCTGGAGCAGGGCGCGGTGCTGCGCTTCGAGGGTGTGCGCGGGGCGGTGGCGTCCGGGCAGCCGATCCCGGCGACGGTGCTGGAGACCGGCGCGACGATCGCGCTGACCTGCGACCTCTCCGAGCGCGAGCGGGAGATCGTGCTCGCGGGCGGCCGGCTGAATCACATCCGCGCTCGCCACGCGCAGTAGCATCGACAGGCTGGAGAGCCTGTCCCGCGCAAGGCCCATGTCTTCTCCCCCTCTCCCGCTTGCTTCATGTCGTTCATGAAGCCAGGGAGAGGGGGCCGGGGGGTGAGGTGGCCGTGTGCCGTCAGTCGTCGCCGTCCTCCGTCCCGGCATCCTCCTGATACTCGCGCATCAGCTCGACCACGGCTCGCGCAGCCGTCTCCGTCATCCCCGGCACCCGCGCCAGCTCCTCCACCGACGCCGCCGCGATCGCGTCGATCGAGCCGAAGGTCGTCAGCAGCATGTTCCGCCGCGCAGGCCCGATCCCCGGCGCCGCCTCCAGCACCGACTCGGTCAGCCGCTTCTCGCGCACGCCCCGGTGATGGGTGATCGCGAAGCGGTGCGCCTCGTCGCGCATCTGCTGCAGCAAGCGCCGCCCCTCGGCGAAGTTCGTCATGTCTACGGGCTCGGACCGCCCCGGCACGAAGACCTCCTCCTCGCGCTTGGCCAGCGACGTCGCCGGCACGTCGTCGATCTCCCACGCCCGCAGCGCCCGCACCGCCACGCCGAGCTGCCCCTTGCCGCCATCCACCACCAGCAGGTCGGGCAGCGGCAGGAACTTCTCATCGCCCTCGGCCGCGCGCCGCAGCCGCCGCTGCAGCATCTCCTCCATCATCGCGAAGTCGTCGGGCTTGCCTTCCGTTTCTCTCATCCGGAACCGCCGGTACGACGACTTCTCCGGCCGACCCTCGACGAAGACCACCATCGAGCCCGTGCTCTCGCGCCCCCCGGTGGTGGAGATGTCGTAGCACTCGATGCGCAGCGGAGCGTCATCGAGCCGTAGGGCCTCGGCGAGCTCGTGCAGCGCCAGCCAGGCCCGCTGCTCCTCGGGGCTCGTCCCCGCTCCCTTGAGCGCCAGCTCGGCGTTGTGCCCCGCAAGCTCGACCAGCCGCCGCTTCTCCCCGCGCTGAGGAACGCTCACCCGCACCTTCACCCCGCGTATCTGACTGAGCACCTCCGCCCAGCCCTGCGCGTCCTCGATCGCATGACCGAGCAACACCTCGCGCGGGACGTGCGCCTCGGAGTAGTGCCGCCCGAGGAACTCCTCCAGCACCTCCCCCGGCTCACGCCCCGAGGTGCCCTCGATGGTGAACTGCTCCTTCTCCAGCAGACGACCGCGCCGCACCGAGAGGATCGCCACCACCGCCCGCCCGTTCTCCACCGCGACCCCGAGCGCATCCTGCTCGCGCTCCTCGGTCGCGACCATCAACTGCCCCTCCGTGACCTTCTCCACCGCCTGCAGACGGTCGCGAAGCTGCGCAGCGCGCTCGAAGTCGAGCTTCGCGGCGGCCGCATTCATCTGCTCGCGCAGCCGCCCGGCGATCTCCTCGGACTTGCCCGCGAGGAACAGCGCGACTTCGTCGCAGATCTCCTCGTAATCCTCCGGCGTGACTCGCCCCGTGCACGGCCCCACGCAGCGGTCGATGTGGTAGTTCAGGCACGGCCGCCCGCACGCTTCGCCGCTCAGGCTCCGCCGGCAGCTTCGCAGCCCGAAGAGCTGCTGCACCACGCGCATCGTCCGCCGCATCGCCGTCGCGCTCGGGAACGGCCCGAACAGCCGCCCCTCGCGCAGGCTCAGCACCTCATGCCCCTGCGGATCATGCAGCCCGCGGTCCTGCTTGTAACGCCCGGGCATCGCAACGTTCGCCCCCGGCCGCAGGTCGCGCACCACGATCAGCCGCGGGTAGACCTCGGAAGTCAGCCGCAGGTAGGGGTAGCTCTTGTCATCCGCCAGCTTGATGTTGAAGCGCGGCTGGTGCTCCTTGATGAGGTTGTACTCAAGCGTCAGCGCCTGCAGGTCCGAACGCGTCGCGATGTAATCAACGTCCGCGGCCGAACGCACCATCGTCGCCGCCCACGGGCTATGCCCCCCATCCTCGCGGAACCACTGCTGCAGCCGCTTGCGCAGCGACCGCGCCTTGCCGACGTAGATCACGTCGCCCACCTCGTCGAGCATCAGGTACGCCCCGGGCTCGTCCGGGACGGTCTTCATCCTCTCGGCGATCCGCTCGCGCATGGCGCTCACCCGCGCCTCCCGCCACCGGCGCGAGCGCGTAGCTCGGTAATCTCATCGCGCAGTTCGGCCGCGCGCTCGAACTCAAGATCCTCGGCCGCAGACGCCATCTCGTCCTCGAGCGCGGAGATGAGCGCGTCGAGGTCCGCCGCGGCCAGCTCGCCCGCGATCTCCTCCGGAACCGTGCGCTCCGCCTCCTCCGCCGCCTGCCGGTGGAAGCGCAGCACGTCGTGGATCTTCTTCCGGATCGTCTGCGGCGTGATCCCGTGCTCCTCGTTGTACGCGACCTGCTTCTCCCGTCGGCGGTCCACCTCATCGATCGCCCGCCGCATCGAGTCGGTGATCCGGTCCGCATACATGATCACGCGACCTTCGACGTTGCGCGCGGCCCGACCCATCGTCTGGATCAGCGACGTGTCGGAGCGCAGGAAGCCCTCGCGGTCTGCGTCAAGGATCGCGACCAGCGACACCTCCGGCAGGTCGAGGCCCTCGCGCAGCAGGTTGATCCCGACCAGCACGTCGAAGGTCCCCAGCCGCAGGTCGCGCAACAGCTCGGTCCGCTCCATCGTCTCGATATCGGAGTGCAGGTAGTGCACGCGGATGTCCAGCTCCGCGAGGTAGTCGGTCAGGTCTTCGGACATACGCTTGGTGAGCGTCGTCACCAGCACCCGCTCTTGCTTCGCCGCGCGCGTCCGAATCTCGCCGAGCAGGTCATCGACCTGCCCCTTCGTCGGCCGCACCTCGATCTCCGGATCGACCAGCCCGGTCGGCCGGATCAAGATCTCCGTCAGGTTCTGCGCCCGCTCAAGCTCGTACTTGCCCGGCGTCGCGGACGTGTACATCACCTGCTGCGCCCGCCCCTCCCACTCGCGGAAGGTCAGCGGGCGGTTGTCCAGCGCGCAGGGCAGCCGGAAGCCGTGCCCCACCAGGCTGAGCTTGCGCGACCGATCTCCGTGGTACATCGCCTGGATCTGCGGAATCGTCTGGTGCGACTCGTCGATCACGACGAGCTTGTCCTCGGGGAAGTAGTCAAGCAGCGTGAAGGGCGACTCGCCCGGCTCGCGACCGTCGAAGTGCCGCGAGTAGTTCTCGATCCCCGTGCAGTAGCCGACCTCGCGGATCATCTCCAGGTCATACATCGTGCGCTGCTCCAGCCGCTGCGCCTCCAGGAGCATGTTCTCGCGATGGTAGTACGCCACGCGCTCATACAGCTCGCGCTCGATCGCCGCCAGCGCGTTCTCCGTCCGCGCGCCCGACGCCACGAAGTGCGTGGCCGGGAAGATCACCGTAGTGGCCTTCTCCTCCACGATCTCCCCCGTGAGCGCGTCGATGACCATGATGCGCTCGATCTCATCGCCCCACATCTCGATGCGCACGACCTCGTCCTCGTCCATCGGCGTGATCTCGATCACGTCGCCGCGCACGCGGAAGCTGCCGCGCCGAAGCTCGTAGTCATTGCGCCCGAACTGCATCTTCACGAGCTGCTCGAGGATCGTGTCGCGGTCGGTCGTCTGCCCCTTGTGCAGCCGCAGCGTGATCTCTTCATACTGCTCGGGCGAGCCGAGGCCGAAGATGCAGGACACCGACGCGACCACCACCACGTCCCGCCGCTCCATCACCGACTGCGTGGCCGAGTGCCGCAGGCGGTCGATCTCCTCGTTGATCTGCGAGTCCTTCTCGATGTAGGTGTCCGTGGTCGGCAGATACGCCTCAGGCTGGTAGTAGTCGTAGTAGCTCACGAAGAACTCGACGGCGTTGTGCGGGAAGAACTCGCGGAACTCCGCGCAGAGCTGAGCGGCCAGCGTCTTGTTGTGCGCCACCACCAGCGTGGGCTTCTGCACCTGCTCGATCACCTTCGCGATCGTGTAGGTCTTGCCCGACCCCGTGATGCCGCGCAGCACCTGGTGATGCAGGCCCGCGCGTACGCCCTCCGACAGCGCCTCGATGGCCTGCGGCTGATCGCCCGTGGGCTCGAATTCGGCTACGACTTCCAGCTTCTGCATGTCGCCTCAACTCATGAGTGGATGGCCGCGCACGCATTCACGCGGGCGATCCGGTGCCTCCTGATGATAGCACAAAGTCGCGGGGGGACAGTATCGCGCGCCACACGCGCGTGGGGAACGGCGCCCGGCGGCCGCCTAGAACCCGAGGCCGGTGAAGTCGCCGAATTCGAGCGAGAGCCGTCCGCTCGCCTCGGACCAGCGCAGGCCGATCTCCGTCGGGCCGACCTCGCGAGCCACGGTGATCTCGATGTCGTCGTAGCTGTCATCGGTGAGGTCGTAGTAGGTCCCCGCGATGCCCAGCCGCCACTTGTCGTCAATGTAGTAGTCCACGAGACCGAAGCCGTAGAACTCCTCATCGGTCAGATCCCAGGTGGTGGTCAGGTAGCTCGAGACCTTGCGGCCGTGGTAGGCGCGCAGGTCGAGGTTGACCGTCTGCCGGTAGCCGTCGGCTCTGTCTCCAGCCGTCATCTCGCCCTGATAGGAGAGGTAGACCGACTTGTCACTACTAACGATGTGGCGCAGCCTCAGTTGGCCTCGAACCGAGTTGTAGTTGTAGCCGCCGGTGTCCCAGGTGTAGACGTTGCTGAACGACGGCGTGATCGAGGTGCGCTCGCCGATGTGCCGGCGCGGCAGGTCAACCGCCGCGTAAAGTTGATTCTCCGCCACCAGCCCCTCGTCGAGGCCGTCGATGTGGCGCACTCCGACCGAAGTGCCGAGGCGGTAGCTCCCGTCCCACATCCCCAGCGGCCGGTTCATCGACAGCCAGTCGGCCCCCACCGCGTAGGAGAGGTCCGCGCCGCGCGGCTTCTGCAGCGACGCCGTGAGATTCAGCCGCCGGCCCGGGCTCAACTCATAGACGTTCGCGTCCGCGTACCAGCTCTCATGGTCGGGCGAGTAGACCGTGAAGTAGCCGTCGCGCCTCCCGCCGAGACTCCGCTGGTCGCGCCACTGCAGCCCCCAGTCACCACGCGGCAGTCCGACCAGCGAGACCGTGCCCTCCGCCAGCCCCGTGTCGTAGCTCTCCTCCAGCGCCAGCGACCAGTCATCGCGCGCGATGACGCTTCCGGCCGACGCCCCGTGCTGGAGCTTGATCGCACTGGTCTGCGTCTCGCTGACGCGGTAGAAGTAGGGGAAGTCCACCGCGAGCTCGCCGTCGGAGTTCACGCCCATCACGCGCGAATGCGTCGTCCCCGAGTAGCCCGGCATCGCGATGATCCAGTACTTCGGCAGACCCATGACCTTCCGGCCGCCCGCGTAGAGCGTCGCCGCGCGCAGCACGACCTTCTGCTGAGGGTAGATCGACACGCCCTTCGCAACCGCCCACGCAGCAGCGTCTGCGGTGCCCAGCCGGAAGGCCTCGCCGTTGAGCTCCTCCTCGGGCGTGCGCTCTTCGAGGGTGAAGCTGTCGAAGCACAACTCCTCGATGCCCGCCTCGCCTATGCGCCGCAGCGTGCCCTGGCCCGAGAGCAGGTCGTAAGCGAGCTCGTCGGCCTCGATCGACTGCCCGCGGGACTCCACCCGCGCGTTCATCGCCGTCAGCGACAGGCTGTTCACGTCGATCTGGAGCAGATCGGGCGAGGTGATAAGAATGCCGGCGAACTCAACCTCGGCCTGATCCCGCGCCTCGACCACCGCGAGGTCCAGCGCGTAGCCGACCCACTTGCCGCGCACGTGGATCACGCCGGCGCCACCGAGGAGCGAGCTGCCCTCCTCCACGAACGCGATCGAGACGCGATTCTCGCCCTGACCGGTCGTCAGCTCGGCGTAGATCGTGGCGGTGCCCGTCTCCGTGCTGGTGGCGTACACCGTCACTGCGCCGTTGGCGGTCTCCGCGGTGATGACCTGTCGCCGCTCGTTCCCGTCGAGGCTCAGCTCGCCGCCATCGATGCGGAAGACGACGGTCGTCCCGTCCGGCACGGCGAGGCCGCTCTGGTCGCGCAGCTCGGCACGGATCGTCGCCTGGCTCTTGCCATCCGCCGGGACCACACGCGGGGTCGGCCAGAGGTTCACCCGCACGCCGTTGTAGCGCGGCGCCTGCGCGTACACGACGCCGCAGACCAGCAGCGCGACGAGCGCGAGGAGCGTCCGCACCGCGGGGCCAACCTTAAGCGTTGCTGCCCGCGGGCGTATGCGACCCCGCGGGCAGCCGTCTTTGCAGACGCTAAGTGTCTTCAACTGAGCAACCGACCACCTAACCCGGGAACTGCACGGCGTCGAACTCCGCCCACGCAGATGGCCCGGTCGTCGTGTACTGAGCGCGGATCCGGTAGCGGTACGACTGGCCCTCAATCACGGAGAAGTCGCTGAAGTCCGTGTCGTTCGGGAGCACTGTGCCCTGAGAGCCAGGCACGGGGTTCCACGTCGCACCGTTGTCGGTCGAGCGCTGGATGTCGTAGCGCAGCAGTGTTAAGGTTGTGTTCGGCGCCATCCAGAACATCTCGATGGCTGAGGGCTCGATCTCCAGCCGCAGCGGCGTCGGAGCCACCGCGTTGGGCGACGGGCCCGCGTTGTCGTCGTTGCCGGCGTTGTCGGCAGCCAGCAGGAGGCCCGCCACCACAGCGGCCGCGACTATCCAGCGCCAACTCGTGTCGTCGCGCGCGGGCTTCTTCTGCGCCATTTCCTCCGCGGGCATCCCGGCGAGGACCTGCGCGGCCGCATGTGCCGCGTTCTTCATCGCCTCGCGCAGCAGCGGCCCGGCGGCCCCAGCGTAGCCCTCACGGACCGTGCTGGCGCCCGACACGCCGAAGGTGCTGCTCGGCGTCGGTCGCTCCGCTACCTGCATCGTCGCCTGATCGACGTTCGCCATCACGTCGTAGCAGGTTCCGTTGAGCAGGAGCTCAACCTTCGCCGGGCTCTCGCTCGTGTCCACCGAGGTGACCATCGCCATGCAGACCTCGTTGGCACCGAGCGCGTAGCCCATCTGGATGGCCGTGATCGGATCCGTGACGTCGGCCGCGAGGTCGATCGAGCGGATCTGGCCTTCTTCAACCGCTCGCAGAACCAGCGGGTTGGTGCGCGAGTACTCCGCCACCTTCATCCCCGCCACCTGGTTCATCGACATCTGCAGGTAGTCGGTCATCTTGCCCGCAAGGTCGTCGTACCCCGACGCGCTCTGATCGACAACCGGGAACAGCAGCAGCAGCCTATTCTGCCCCTGTGCTTCCGCGACTGGCAAAACGCTTGTCGGCGCCACGAGGGCCAGCATCATGAGAGTGAGCATGATGCTGACGGGACCGACCACCTTGCTGGATCGTATTGCCGTCATCATTGCATTCTCCTATCTTTCCGCATGTCGGCTGCCTGCTACGGCAGATGGACGGGAACCTAGCGGGTCACGGTCGCCGTCCGGATAACGCTCATCTGCTCGCCGGTCTCCGGCGAGCGAGCGGTTATCTGCACAATGTACGTCCCACCGGGCACGGGCGTTCCTGCCTCGCTGAGCCCGTTCCACACGAGGGTGTTCTGTCCCTCCACCGCCGCGCGATTCTGCGCAACTCGTCGCACCACGCGGCCGGCGATGTTGCGCACCTCGACGTCCACAGAGGCGCTGCTGCCGAGCGTGTACGCGATCTCCAGCCCACCGCCGGTGATGCCACGCGTGGCGGCCGTCAGGCCCAGCGTCGCTTCCGCCCGCGGCCGGACCGTGATCCGCAACTCGCGCGCGCCGCCGGTCTGCGAGCTGAACGTGTATGACTCGCTGGTGCGCATGTAGACCTGCCGCCCGGACGCGACATCCTCCATCGTCGCGACCAGGTCGCCGGGGAGGCTCTGCGACAGCCCCGGCCAGCGCACCGTCACCGGCGCGCCCGGCGCCTCGGACAGCACGGTCAGGTTCCAGGTCTGCGACGCCGCATCCGCGCTGCGCGTGTCCATCAGGAAGCGCGCACCGTCCTCATCCGCGCCGATGCTGAACCACGCGTCGAGCGCCGGACCGGCGCGCAGCGTGGACGGAGGCGCGGGGATGTCCCGCACGTCCACCTGATCGGCCGCGGCCGATGCAGCGCCGAAGTAGCGCGCACTGCGGCTCTGCCCGGAGCACTCGACCTGCACGCCGACGCGCCAGCCATCCTCCGACTGCGAGCCGGCAGCGGCGGGCTCCTGCGCGACGAGCAAGCCACTCGGCGGCGGGAAGACCAGCGTCACGTCGCGGTACGCCAGCAGCCAGTAGCCCTCGAACGGGATCGCGTAGGCCGCCGTCAATGACGTGTCCCACGTGTACTCGTTCTCCGCCGGATCGTAGGCGTACATGACCGGGAGGATCAGGCCGCGAGAGGTCGCGTCCTGGATGCTCCACTGCGAGCCGTCCGGGCCGATGACCTCCACCTGATCGAAGCGCACCGGCACCACGAACGGGTTGCCGATCTGGTTCCAGCCCGCCTGGATATCGAGGTTGTAGGCGAGGGCGTCGGGGACTGCCTCAGCGTCGGGAGGCAGCACGATCGTCTCGCGGTTCTGGTTGAGCAGCCAGAGCCCGTCGCCGGGCTCGATGTTCGCCGCAAACGGCTCCGGATAGGTCTGATACTCCTGGCGGTCGGGGTTGTAGCGCCACAGCGCGACCGGGCCGCCGGGGTAGACGGAGTCCGAGAGCGAACCGAAGATGTTGGTGGCGTCGGAGTTGACGAAGTCGTACGGGATCGAGAGCATCTCGAGGCCGAGCAGCGCCTCGCGCGCGGGGATGATCGGCACGGCCGGGATGTTGATCTGGCGCCGCACGATCTTGCCGAGCGGGCCGGTGATCTCGATCTCGGCAGTGCCCGGACGCGCGGTCTGCGCCCGCACCTGCCAACGCGCCATCGGCAGCGGCGACTGGTTCCTCACCACGGTCCCCAGCGAGATTGTCCGCGGCTGGGTGTCGGGGTAGAGTTCCAGGCCCTGCGGCAGGCTGATGCGCACCCCGGCACTCGCGAGCGGGCTGGTGCCGAAGTTGTCCACGGCCGCAACGACCTCGAAGACCGAGTTGCCGTTCGGATCTGTGAGGTAGTAGCTCTCGACTTCGGGCGTGATCGGGTCGTCGCCCTCCTGCACGGCAAGCGACGCGGGAGCATAGGCCGCCAGCGCGTAGGGCGGATCGTAGTCCACCGCTGCGGCGCCGAGACCGTAGTAGGTGACGTAGCGCCGGCTCTGACCGGGCTGGAGCGTGCGCTCTTCCCACTTCACCGCGTATGCCCAGTCCTCGTCGGTGATCGACGCGCGCGGATTGGGCTGGAAGTCCCACTGGTAGTTGCCGCCGATGTTGCGGTACTGCCCGAATCCGATCGAGTCGGGCGTCCCCGCCGACTGCGAAGCGATTCCGGCGTCATGCACCTCTGAGCCCTCGATCGTGCCCCTGAGGCTCACGAGTGGGTTGGACGGATTGTCGTGCGAGGCCCAGGTGTCCGGGAGGGTGATCTGCGGATTGTTCGGGTCAGGAATGATCGTCTCGGACGTCAGCACGGTGCCGTCGTCGAGGACGATGGCCGTGCCGTCCCGTGTGGACGATCCGAAGAGCGCGTCCACCATCGCACGCAGACCGATGTTGTGCGCGACCGTGTCGTCGTTGTAGATGATGTAGTCGAGCATGATCCCGTCGTGCACCAGCAAGTAGCCGACGCGCAGACGCACGTTCGGCGTGCCCGCCGCCGGGATGTCGCCGTCAAGCGGGATCAGCGTCTCGCCCTGCACATCGCGGGCGCCCGCCGAGAGGTCCTGCGTCCAGAAGATCGGCAGGTCCGCCGGGTCGGTGTCAGGAGTCTGCTCGTACATCTGCAGGAATGGGTCGAAGTACTCGCCGTCCACAGCGACGGTGATCTTGGAGGTGAACTGTGTGAGGTCCCAGGTCCCCTGTCCGGTCTCCACGCTCGCAATCGGCTGGTTCTCGTCCCCCGCAACCAGCGGGTTGCCGCCCCCGGCCACCGTCGCGCCGGTCCAGAGCTGGAACCTGCCGGCGGGCTGGTAGACGTACGTAGGCTGGGCGGGGCTTCCGGTCGTCCCCACCTGGACGAGTGCGGGCGAGTCCACCAGCATCCGGGTCAGACCCGCAGGGTGTTGGACGGTTGTGCGGACGTTCTGCGCCGCCGCCGGCCCTATGGCGAGGGCCGCCAGCACCGTCACGCAGACCAGTGTCCCGAGGGCCCGCATCGCTGTCAGCATCCGTTGCCGCTCCACTAAAGGGTCAGCTCCTCTCGCGATGAGCTCGTTATCGTTCTACGCTGAACGGCCGTATTGCCTGCACCGTCTGTCCGTCTGCTGCGAGTGCCGTCAGCCGGACGATATAGCGGCCTGAGGGAACCGCGCTGCCCCGGTCGCTGATGCCGTTCCAGGACACCGTCTCCTGCGCCCCGCCGTCCACGTTACGCGCCGCGAACCGCTTGACGAGCCGGCCCGCGATGTTCATCACGTCAACCGTCACCTCGGCCGGCGCAGAGACCGAATAGGTGATCATCGCGCCGCCCACCGCGGGTTGCGCGGCCATCGTGCTGACCGCCAGCGACTGCGCGCCGTCCTGCGCCGAGATGCGCAGGTGACGCACGGCACCGTCCGCGCCGGTCTGGAAGCGGAAGCCCGTCGAGGTGCGCATGTAGATCGTGCGGCCGCTGTCGAGGTCCTCGAGCACCAGTCGCACGTCCGCCGGCACCTCAGCGTTGAGGTTCGGCCAGCTCAGTTCAACGTCGGCGTTCGGGAGGGCGCAGGCAACCTGCACCTCCCACTCGCCGGGATCGCCGGGCCCACGCATGTCGCGAGCGTAGGCGCCGGAGTTCTCGCCCCAGCCATCGCGCACCATCGAGACCTGCACACCATCGGTGATCGCGGGCGGCTCGGGGATGTCCCACTGCGGGTCGTAGCCCGCGCTCGCCGTGGACTGCACGCCGATGATGTTGCGCGGGTCCTGATACTCGCCCGCGCGCGCCGAGAGCGTCAGCGACCAGCCCTGCGCCGCCTCCGCCTCGTCGCCGGCGGCACTCTCCGCCGCCACGCCGATGCCGGTCGAGTAGACGCGCGCCCGCATGTCCTGGTTGACGTGCAGCCAGTAGCCCTTGCGCGCTTCCATCACGGCCGCGGTCGGCTCAGGATTGAAGTCGTAGTATCCGGCATTGCCGCCGATGCCCTGGACGTACTCGAAGAGCACGCCCTCGGTGAGGCCTTCGCTAATCGCCTCGGCCAGATCCAGGCGGTCATTGCCGACCTCGAACTGCACCGTGCCCCAGCCGACCGATTCGTCGTAGGGGTTGCCGATCAGGTTCCAGCCGCGCGGCGGCTGCTGCCCGCGGTAGAGGCGGATGTGACTGCTCGCCGCCTGCAGTGGCTGGCCCTGGATGTCCAGGACGGCCTGCCGCGGGATGCTCAGGAAGTACGCCAGGCCCGCAGGCGGGTACGGGACGGTCCGGTCGTTGAGATTCGCCTGCTCGCAGTCCGGCGGCGTGAGGCTCGCGCGAGCATCCGGATAGAAGTGGTACTTGTCGGTGATCGTGTCCAGCGGCCACCAGCGCACGAGCGCGAACTCGGCGGCCGGGATGCCGAGGACCACCGACGGATCGAGCACCGCGAGGTCCCGGTAGGGGAAGGACACTATCGACACGCCCGACGGGAAGGTCGGCGCGGCAACCCGGAAGTTCGTTACCGCCGGATCGGCCGCGTTGCCGACGTTGTCCGCCACGTTGACGATGACTGTGTGGTTGGTGCGCGCGAGCGTGCCCTCAACCATGTAGGTGAACTGCCCGGTGCGATCATCGTAGTAGTCGTCGATGTCCGCCACCGTGGCCCCGTCGAAGACGATCATGCCGTTGAGCGTCACGGTGATCGAGGTCGCATCGACGCCCGAGCCGTCATCGCTGATGAAGGCGACGATGGTCGGCACGCGCGTGGTAATCGTCGAACCATTCTCGGGGTAGGAGATGGTGATCGTCGGCGGACGGCTGTCCGCTCCGACGCGCAGGTTCAGCCTGCCCCAGCCGATGCGGTTGTTCGGCACCGGCGTCTCGATCTGCAGCGCCTGGCTGCGCAGCACTGTCACGAGCTCGTCGGGCGTCCGGAGCTGATCCTCCGACACCAGCAGCGCGGCGGCGCCCGCTACGTGGGCGGCCGACGCCGAGGTGCCGACGAACGGTGAGTAGCCCTCAGCCACGAGGCTGGTGCTCACGGCGTCGGGCGCGACGAGGTCGGGCTTGATGATCTCGGGATGGCCCTCGACCGGCCCCTGCGAGCTGAATGGCTCGAGCGTGTCAACGGGCAGTATCGGGAGCGGCGGAACGTCCGCGGCAATGCCGCGCGTCGCGCCGACCGAGTAGGCCCCGGCGGCCTCAGCAGGGATCGCAAGGCTCGTGGCCTCGACCTGGTTCGCGGTCTCGATGTCGTAGTCCACCGAGAAGAGCTGGAAACTGTCCACGGGATTGGCCGGCCCGGAGACATACTCGATCTGCAGGCTGTACACCGCTGCAGTGTCGATCTGCGCGTTCAGCACGTCCGCGGGCGGGTCGTCCCCGTTCTGCGTGAAGCCCGACCGCGCGACCTCGCTGCCGGCACTGTCCTTCAGGACGAGGTCGTAGTCGTGGTTCGTCAGCGTCCCTGCGCTCTGATACCAACTCAGGTAGGCGCGGTAGGTGCCGACGGGAAGGTTGACGTCGATGCTCTCGTCGCCGGTGCTGAACTCATTGAGGTTGTCACGGTCGCGGTCGTCGTAGGCGCCCATCCAGTGGCGCTGAGCCGAGTTGCCCACGGCGTTGACCCAGAAGGCGCCTCGGTCGCGCACACCGCCAACTGCCCGGGAGAGCGGGTGGCTGCCATCGTACGGGCCACCGAGGAGTTCGAGAGCCATGCAGACGACGTCGACGCCGCGGTTGGCCACGTAGTCGGCGGCGCTTTCGGCGGCCATCGCCGTGTCCACCGCGATGGCGACGAAGTTGGCGCCGGGAGCCATGTCCGCGACGACCTCGGCGACGGCGGTGCCGTGGTAGGAAGTGCCCATGCTGCCATCAGCGCGGAAGGAGACCATGCTGTTGGGGTCCGTAGCGTCGATCGGGACCTCAGCGGTGTCGATGTCCGCGAAGCCGATGTCAATGATGGCGACGGTCACGCCCTGGCCGGTGATGCCGGCCGTGTGGAACGGGACCGCGCCGACGAGCCGGACACCCTCACTGCGGGTGGCGCCGAAGCCCTGGCAGGGCTCCATGTAGATGGGCGGCGTCACCTGCGCGACCTCGGGCAGGCTCGCGATATCAAGCAGACGGTCGGCGGGGACGTAGGCCTCCACGCGCTCGCCGCGGCGGAAGCGCACCGTCGCGCCATGCGCGGCGAGGTTCGACGACGCCGCAGCCATCGGGCTCTTGTACTGGATAACGACGAGGACGCCCTGGCCGCCCGCGGGGGCCATCCCGCGCTCAGCTTGCATGGCGATGCCACGCAGCGGACCCGCGAGGTCATCGTAGCCAGCGGCACCCCAGCTCGGGCCTGTGAGGATTACGCACAGTGCTGCCACGAGGATTGCGCCGAGCGCAGGGGCTGTCTTATTGCGAAGCCGACTCACTTTGACTCCTCCTCCTGGCCGCATGTGACGCCGGCCAGCTCTGGAGCACTTGCTGCAATCATCTCTGTGATCCGCCGAATGCACTGTCTGCAATGCGCTGCAGCCTTCTATGTTGCAGCCCCATCGTGCCGCCGGTCATTGTCTGTCCTCTGCATCAGGTTGCGCAGCCGAGCGTGGTAGGCCCGTATCATTGCGCCCCACCCACTCGACTCGCCAAAGCCTTGCGGCGCGACCGCCGGCCACGATCTGCCAAAGCCGCACGCGAACGGCACCGTCACTGCTCCCCGACCGTCTCCCCACCCAGGAAGCCCGACGCATCGGTCAATGGTCCCGAGCGTCTGCTCCGCCGCCACCTTCAGTTCGCCGCTCGATCCGGCTGCAACACCCGCGCACAGCGCCCGCAGGTCACACATCTCGCTCTCGCTCCCCCACGTCGGACACGCGCTTCTCGCCTCTGTCAGGCTCGGCGCTGCCACCGGCATCCGCTCGACCATCAGCCCGCAAAGACGCCTCAGGCTCCCCCGCAACTCCTCCAGTCGATCCGCCCGCAGTACCGTCAGGTCCTGCCCTGCGCCCGCGGCCCATCCGAGCGCCAATTCCTCCGGCCCGAGGCTCGTCCCGGCGGGCTCAAGCATCGCGTCCCACGCGAGCCCTGTGCTGCGCAGCCGTCCCGGTGATGCGACCACCAGCCCGGCGACTTCCCGCAGCGCCCACGCGACCTCCAGGCTCGCGCCGTAGCAGCAGTCCAGCACGACGATCTCGGCGCGTCCTCCGAGCCCCTCGGCGATCGCTTCCGCCAGCTCATCGGGCTTCAGCGCATCGCCCCCCGCGCTCACGTCGATACTCAGCGCTGGCCACGCGCCCACCGTCGCGCCATCCCAGCCGCGCCCCGAGGCGCTCGCGCCGTGTCCGAAGACCACGACTGCGTAGCGCTCCGCGGGCACCTCCGCACCTGCCAACGCGAGGAACTCGGTCAGCGTCCCGGCGCATGCGAGGTTCGGCGCCCCATCGGCCACCGGTCCCTCGACTCTGACCTCCTCGCCGGCTCTCAGCAGGCGCCGGCTCGGGCGCTCGTCTCCGTTGTCAAGCTGCAGCGCAAGCGACCATCCGGCGGTGCGGGCCGCGGCGACCAGGCGTTGCGCGTACTGCTCACCGAGAGGCGCGAGGTCGCCGTCCGCACAGATCGTAGCGACCAGGCTCCACGTCTCCGCGGCGGCGGTGCAGTGCAGTCCCGCCACGAGGGCGAGCGCGATCAAAGCTACGCCTGCTGCACTGCACCGTCTGAGTTCGCGCATCCTGTCCGCGTGCGCGCCGGAGCGCGCCGCCGGTCATCCCCTTCGTGCCTACTGAATGCCCCGGCTGCCCCGGCTCGGAGCGCTGTAGCGGTAGCGGCCCATCCCGAAGGTTCCGGGCTGCACGTGACCGCCTGAGTTGTGTCCTGCCGCGCTCGTTCCGGGCGGCGGGGGCGGGGCGGCCGCGGTCGCGAAGGTCCGGATGTCGCTGAAGAGCCAGCCGGTCTGGTTCAGACGCCCGTTCTCCGGCTGCGCCTCGCCGGAGCGCCGCGCGCCGACTCGCCAGTAGAAGCGGCTGCTCGAGGCGAACGTGTCGTTGATCGTGTAGAACATCGTCCCGCTGGTGTCCTGGCGGATCTGCGCCTGGTAGCGGGCTGCACGGGTGCCGTCCGGGTCGTCCTC
>JALGSW010000069.1 GCA_029821635.1 Candidatus Zipacnadia bacterium | reverse complement strand
CCTCTGCCCGAGGCGGCCCTCCTGCCCCGAAGACTTCATCCAGGCCAACGAGTGGGCCGCCGACTCCCTGCGCGAGTACCCCGACCGGGTCCTCGGCTACGCCTACGTCAACCCGGGCTGGATCAGCGAGGCCGCCGAGGAGGTCCGCAGGCGCATCGGCGAGGGCTTCATCGGCGTGAAGCTCTACAATGAGTATCCCTGCAACGAGCCGGTCGTCTTCCCGCTGGTCGAGCTGTGCATCGAGCTGGGCGTGCCGATCCTCCACCACGCCGGGCACAGTCACTACTACGTCGAGGCGCAGCCGCGCATATCCGGTGGCGTCGAGATCGCTGACCTTGCGAACCGCTACCCGGAGGCCACGATCATCTGCGGCCACCTCGGCGGCGGCGGTGACTGGGAGTGGCAGATCAAGGCCCTCCGCTCCGCACCCACCGCCTACGCCGACACCTCCGGCAGCGTGGTGGACGAGGGGATGATCGAGATGGCCGTCGAGGTGATGGGCGCCGAGCGACTGCTCTTCGCCTGCGACATGTCCATGACCGCCGGCGTCGGCAAGCTCCGCGGCGCGCAGATCACCGACGAGCAGCGGGCGATGATCTTCGGCGGCAACTTCCAGCGCATCCTGGCCCAGCGGGGTGGTTCGCGATGACCATCGACATGAACGCCTACATCGGGCACTGGCCCTTCCGCCGCCTGCGGCACAATGACGCCGACGGGCTGCTGGCGCTGATGGACCGCGCGGGCATCGACGCCGCCTGCGTGTCGTCGTCGAGCGCGATCTTCTACCGCAACTCCCACGCGGGCAACGAGGAGCTTGCCGAGCAGATCGCGGGCCATGAGGACCGGCTGATCCCCTTCGCGGTCATCAACCCGGCCTACGTGAATTGGGAGCACGACCTGAGCGTGTGCGTCGAGCAGTTCGGCGCGCGCGGCCTGCGGCTCTACCCCAACTACCACAACTACGCGTTGGCGGATGGCTGCTGCCGGGAGCTGATCGCGGCGGCGACCGAGCGCGGGCTGATCGTTTCGATTCCGCTCCGGCAGATCGACCAGCGCCAGCGCCACTGGCTGCTGGAGATCCCGGACGTGGCGCACAGTGACCTCGAAGCGCTGGTCGAACGCCATCCGGAGGCGCAGTTCGTCTTCGTGAATGGCCTGAGTTTCACCGGCTCAAGGCTGGGCAAGCCGGACAACGGGCTGCCGAGCAACTACGCGCTGGGCATCTCGCGCATGCGCGCGACGATGGGCGACGAGGTCGGGGCGCTGGCGCGCGATCTCGGCGTGGAGCGCGTGGTGCTCGGCACGGGCATGCCCTTCAAGTACCCGGAGCCCGCGTTGCTGAAGGTCGAGGTGCTCGACGCGCCTGAGGAGACGAAGCAGGCGATCCTGGGGGGGAACGCCGAGGCGCTGCTGGGGTAGCGCCGCGTTCCTTGCCGTTCGGAGAGGCCGCTCGCCTGAGCGGCCTGTCGTTCGTGCGCACAGGAATCGGGTGCCGGAGCACACGGCGGGCCGGTCGGGCGACCGGCCCGTCCACGGCATGGCGGCCCCGTCAGCTCATCCGCTGGAAGATCAGCACGAACTGGTGGTGGATGTTGCCTACGAAGCAGTAGGGGATTCCGAGCGGGTAGAGGTTCTTGGAGTCCTGCACGAGCACCGTCAGGCCCTTGAGCTGCAGGGCCTCGTTGCGCTCTTCCACGATGCGCGCGACGTCCGCGTGGTAGAGGTGGAACTGCGGGCCGTGGCGGAAGTCGGAGACCACCACGCACATGTAGTGCTTCGCGCGCAGCACCCGCGCGCACTCGACGAACACGTCGCCGAGCCGCTCGAGGAACTCCTCGTAGTCCTCGACGTTCCCCAGGTCCGCAGCGCTCTCGGAGTACTGCGTCGGCAGGCCCTTGCCCTCGCGCTCCTGAGCGGCCTTCTCGCCGCGCTTCTGCAGGATGCTCCAGTAGGGCGGGCTGGTCACGATGAAGTCAACGCACTCAGCGGGCATCGCCTGGAGTGCCGCGAGCGAGTCCGCGTGGATGAGCGCGTGTGCGCCCTCCGCGGCCGCCCCCAACGCCTCCTCCAGCTCCACGAGGCGGTACGGCACCTCCGCCGCCTCCATCCGCCCCGAGGCGACCTCCACCCACTGCTCGATCAGCTCGATCCCGATGCCCACGCGATCGGCCTCCGCGCATGCGAGCAGCGTCGAGCCGCTGCCCACGAACGGATCGAGGACGAGCTGGTCGGGCTTCGTGAACAGGTGGATGAGCCGGGCGATGTCGCGCTCGGAGAAAGTCGCCGGGTGGGTGGCTTTGAGCTTGTCGCGCGGCGGGGCCTTCGACCACATCACGCTGCTGCTGAGCTGGCCCATCATCTCGCGGGCGCGCTCCTCGCCATGCTGCTCGGCGAGCCACAGCCCGAACTGCTCAAGCAGCTCCGGGTCGAGCCAGTCGGGGAGGTCGTCCTCAGCCTGCGAGCGCCAGAAGCTCTTCGTCTCGATGAGCCACTCGCGGTTGGTGAGTTCGTTGACGCGATTGCGGGGATCGACGTTGTCACTCACGTAGTTGTGCCTCCGATGGGGGAGTCGGTGGTGCAGAGACTGGTTCGCCGCGGTGGGCGGCGGGACCTCGTATGGGGAGGGGACGGCCGCAGTCCTTGTCGTTTGGAGCGACGCATCTGTCGTTCAGATGCGTCGGCCGTTGCTGTTGTCGTCAGCCGTTGCTGTTGTGGTCCCTGCGCCTCGCGGGGGAACCGGCCCAGGGTTCGCCTCCCGCGAAGGAATGCGCGCCCGCGCGTCGAAATACGCCCACGGTACGCAGCTCAGCCGCACATCCGGCGGACGGAGGAAGAGCGCATGGCGTCAAGTCGGCCCCGGCAACGCGTCGGGGTGCGTATATTGATGGGCCTCGTGCGAGTGCTCGCCGCAGCGGTCATCGCCATCGCCGGCAGCGCCGCGCTGGCCGACCTGAGCATCGACCCCGTGGACTTCACACGCATCCTGCCGGTCATACTCACCGGCGAGGGCATCCTGTACATCCTCATGCTCGGCGGAGGTGCGGTCCGTGCCCCGGTCATGCTGCTCGCCCTCGTGCTCGCCTTCGCCCTGCGCGCCGGGATCTCCGTCAGCGCCGGTGAACTCTCCCCGCAGGTCAGCGGCGACCTGATCGGCAGCGCGAAGTTCTACTACGCCGCCTACTGGCCCGCGGCGGTCGCGCAGGTCCTGCTTGTGGCACTCACGCTGCGGCTGATCCGCCCGCTCATCGCCACGCGCAAGCGCCGCCTGCGGCCGTCCACCGAGCCGGAGGTCAGCGAGGCGCTGCAGGAAGACCGCCACGACGAGGAGCGCCGCGAGGTGCTGCTCGGCGCACTTGCCGAGGACCCCGACGAGCCGCCTGTGAGCCCGACGGTGCTCGAGGAGCGCCAGATCGGCGACCTCACCGCGGCCATCGAACGCGAGCTGAGCGAGGCGGAGGTCGTCCAGGCGCTCGAACTGCCCTTCGACGAGGAAGCGCCCGAGGACGCGGAGGAAGCCGCCGAACTGCCTGCCGAGCCTGAGGAGGCCGACGCGCCTCTTGAGGATGAGCCGCCGCTGCCGCCTGGCGTGATCGACGCGACGCCTGGGGCCGTGCGCGAGCCCGCGGACGCTCCCGAGCCTGCAGACGAAACGGCTGTCACCGAAGAGGCCGCTCACGTTGAGGAGGAGCCTGCGGCCGCTGAGCTGGAGCCTGTTGCGGAGGAAGCCGAGACGGTGGCGGCGGCCGGGCCGGGCGAGGACACCGCGCGCTTCGCGCCCGTGGCCGCGCAGGCGCCGTCGGAGGCGGAGGAGCTGCTCCCGGCTTCGAACCTTCAGGGGATGGTGGATGCGATCGCGCAGGCGGCGGGGGACGGGACGGATGTCCGCGTCTGGCGCACCCCCGACGACCGCACAGTCCTCGCGGCGGTGCCTGCGGGTACTCCCGCGGCCGGAACGGGCGGGCATGCGAACACGCTCGTCAGCGCGCACCTGGAGATCTGCGCGTGGTTGGGCGAGGACGCGACCTGCACGCAGATCGCCGCGGGCCCGATCGGCGCATGGGCGCTGCGAGCGGTCGATCCGGCGGGCGGGGTCATGCTGCTGATGGCCTCGCGGGGCGAGGCCGCCGCCGGGCGGTTGCAGCTTGCGGCCGAGCGCGCCGCTGAGGCGGTGCGCGGGATGGCCGAGGCGGCGGGCGCGCCGGAGGCGCCCGTGCCGACCGCATCCGCGCTACCGATCAGCCCGGAGAAGGACGTCGCGAAGGCCGTCAGTGAGGCGGCTCGTAGCCTCGATGGGCGCTTCACGGATGGCTGGCAGGCGTGGCGCGGGCCGCACCGGAGGATCATCGCGGTGCACGCCGCGCCCGGGACCGACCTCGAGGAGCTCGCGCGCAAGACCGCGCGGCTGGTGGCGCCGATCGAGCGATTCGCGGACGCGGTAGGCCTCGAATCGCCCGAGTGGGTCGCGATCGCTGCCGGGCAGACGCTGCTGGCGATGCACTGGGCGGCGCGTGGGGGAGAGCCGGCGGTGCTGGCGACGCTGACGACCGGCGGGGTGGCGCTGGGCCGCGTGCGCTGGGAGTTGGGGGAGATCGCCCGGTTGATCGCCGAGTAACGAACGACCATCGCGAGGGAAGCTCGTGGCACGTATACGACGGTGGCTGCGAAAGATCATGCAGAGCCTGAGCGGCTGGTGGCAGAGGTGGCAGGCCCCGGGGCGGTTCCTGTGCGACTCGTGCCGCTACGACTACGGGGACGTGTGCAGGCGCCCGGAGCGGCCGAACGCGACGAAGTGCCCGGACTACCGGCGGCGTTGACGACAAAGGCAGGGCGGGCAGGGAAGCCCGCTCCTCCTGAACGGTTGGACGAGGGGGAGTAACGGCGGCGACGACGGATGACTATCGACCGACGGGCGAGGCGCACGTCGCACGGGAATGTTGGGGAGGATGGACCGATGATCATTGCACCGTCGATGCTGGTAGCCGACTTCGCGCGGCTGGGGGAGGACGCGAAGGCGCTTGAGGACGCGGGCTCGGACTGGCTGCACTGGGACGTGATGGACGGGCACTTCGTCCCGAACCTCACCCACGGCGCGCTGCCGATGGCCGCCTGCCGGGAGTACTCTTCGCTGGTCTTCAACGCGCACCTGATGATCTCCGAGCCGCTGCGCTACCTCGAAGGCTTCATCGAGGGCGGCGCGGACATCATCGCCGCGCACATCGAGGCCGAGGACGACGCGCGCGAGTTCCTCGAAGCGGTGCGCGACGCGGGCCGCCGGCCGGGCATCGCGATCAGCCCAGACACCCCCGCGGAGGCGCTCGCCGAACTGCTCCCGCTGCTCGACCTGGTCACGGTGATGGGAGTGCATCCGGGCTTCGCGGGGCAGGAGTTCATCGAGGACACCGTCGGCAAGGTCGCCGAGGTGCGCCGGATGATCGTGGAGAGCAACCGCGACGTGCACATCCAGGTGGACGGCGGCGTCGACACGGAGAACATCACGCGTCTGTGCGCGGCAGGCGCCGACGTGATCGTCTCAGGCTCGTTCGTGCTGCAGCACCCGGAGGGCTACGCCACCGCGATCAGGCAGCTCCGAGCGCCGGAGTAACCAGGCGCACATCGGCCGCGCCCCAGGCATGAAACGCACGCGCCCCCGCCAACCGGCGGGGGCATTTTCGGTTCTGCACGCCGCTCTCTTCCTCCTAATCAGCCCCTCCATCGCATGATTCCCGCAATTACCCCTCAAATCCCCACCAACAGAAGGAGGTGTATCTGGAGGCTGCAAGGAATATACAGGAGACTCGCCCAGAAGGAGTTCAGCGGTTTTCTGCCAAAAGGCTTGACTACTGGGGTGAGCAAAGGTAAGATGGGGTCCAGCGGGGAGAACCGTCGTCTGAGATAGACGCGCAGTCGCTCATTGAGAGGCCATGGAACTGCAGGGATCGACCGTCAACCCAGTCGATGCGTCGGGGAGAATCACTCTCCGCGATCATCAACTGGATCAGCTTGAGGGCACGGTCGTCCTGACGCAGGGCTTCGACGAGAACCTTTTCCTGTTCACGCCCGAGCAGTGGGGGGAGTTCATCAAGGGGCTGGGCGGGGGCAGCCCGATGGACCCGGACATGGACGACCTGAAGCGGCTGTTCCAGGGCGGGGCGGAAGAGGTAGAGCTCGACGACCGAGGGCGCATGAAGATCCCCGAGGCGCTCCGGGAGTGGGCGAACCTGAAGCCGGGTGAGTCGCGGGCGCGTGTGCTCAACATTGGTACGCGCTGGGAAGTGTGGGAGTCGGCGCGCTACAAGAGTTACATGTCCGAGCGCAAGGCCGCGCTGAAGGAGTACGCCCGCAAGAAGTTCGGCACCCTCGCCGAGGACGGAGCAGAGGCCGAAGAGCAGTGACGCAGTTCGAGCACGTTTCCGTCATGCCCGAAGAGGTCACAAAATATTTGCAGCCGCGCCCGGGGGGCGTGTACTTCGACGGAACCGCCGGCGCAGGCGGACATTCGAAGTTGATCCTTGAGGGCGAGCCCGACAGCCGCGTGATCGCCGTGGACCGGGACCCGGCGATGCTGGAGATGGCGGCACAGAGGCTCGCACAGTTCGGCGACAGAGTGACGCTGAGGCGGGCGAGTTACGAAGATTTGCTGGACGTGCTGGACGATCTGAACCTTGAGAGCTGCATAGACGGCGCACTCATCGACTGCGGTCCGAGTCATGACCAGCTCGCCGGGCGAACGGTAGGGCAAGGTCGGGGCTTCTCGATGCACGGCGGCGACGAGCCGCTGGAGATGGCCTACGACCCGGACCAGCCACGCACGGCGGCTTCACTGCTGGCCGAGCTGTCCGAGTCGGAGCTGCGCGAGCTGTTCGGCCGGACGCTGCGTGGGGGAGAGGTCGGGCGGGTGGTCCGGACGATCATCCGCGAGCGCGGGCTCGAGCCGATCGCGACGCCCGAGCGCCTCACGCGCGTGCTGACCGACGCGCTGCGCTCCAAGGGTCCGGACACAGGGAAGCGCGTGTCCGCGGCCTATGCCGGCCTCCGCATAGCCGTGAATGACGAACTGCGCGGGCTGGAGCGGGGGATCGACGCGGCCGTGGAAGCACTGTGCTCCGGAGGTCGAATCTTAGTACTCAGTTTCCACGGGGGGGAGCATCGGGTCGCGCGGCAGAAGCTGCGCGAGCTCGAAGGCGGGCCGATCGGCCCCCCGAGGCTCATCGGCGGGCCGGAGCGCGAGGCGAAGGTGAAGGTGCTCACGCGCAGCCCGCTGCATCCGAGCGACGCGGAGGTCCAAAGGAATCCGGCGTCGCGGAGCGCGCGACTCCACGCAGCCGAACGAGTATGAGTCGTCTACGCAACGAGGTCTTTTCACAACAGGAGTTCTTCGGCGGATGTGCTCCAGGCGGCCATCAGTCGGAGACGAGGGACGGGTGCCCTGACAACGCACGCAGCAACCTTTGCAGAAACGAAGCAGCACACATCGCAGCCTCATCACAGCAATGAATGCAGCAGAGGTCGCCGCAACTGAAGTCAGACACCGTGCACCCCAAGGCACGCGGTCCATCGCAGCCATGCATCGCAGCATACACGCATGGGCACCCGCTCCCTCACAATCTTCATTGACATGCCGCTCGCGCAACCATCCGGGAGGGAAGGCTACCTGACTGCACCCTCCCGACCGGCTTCGGCCTGGCATGCGGCAGACGGGGAGGGACACGATGGCACGACAGACAGGCTCAAGGAGGCGACCGCCCTCCCGCACGTCCCCGGCGCAGCGCGCGTGGTCCGACCTAATTGTGCCCGCCCTCATCATCACGATGGTAGGGGCGGGCGCGGTCGTGTACCTGGTTGCCTGCGCCCGCGTCTCAGTGATCGAGTGCGACCTGCGACGCCTCGAGCGCGCCGGAAGTCAGCAGGACGTGGCCGAGCTGGAGTTGCAGCGGCAGCTTGCGGCGCTGCAGTCGGCCGATCGTGTCCAGCAACATATCGTCGAGCGCGGCCTCGAGCAGCCGTGCGGCACCGTCCACGTCTCGCTCACCGACGTGCCCCCCAGTCTTCACGAGGTACTGCCTGCCGGCGATGCCGACCGGGATACCCGGGAGATCATGCTTGGCCAGCTCCCTGCAGGCTCGGAGGCACCACTGCACGCCTCCGGGCGCCTCATTGCTTCGGCGACGACGGAATGAGAGGGCGGGTATGAGCTGATGGCACAGGCGCGCGCGCTCGACGCGCACAAGGAAGGCACTCCGCACCCGCTTGCACGAGGCCGGGTGCGCCTGTTTCTTGCGGGCATGTGCGTCCTGATGCTGGGCATCACCCTCAAGCTGCTGAACGTGCAGGTCTTTGACCGCGGTCACTACCTCCTCCTCGACGCGCGGATCCACCGCGGCCCCAAGCCCGAAGCCCCCGTTCCCGGCGGCATCTATGCGCGCGGCCTCGAGCCGATGGCGATGAGTGTGCCGCTTGAGACCATCTACGCCGATGCCGTGCTGGTCGCCGGCTCTGACGAGGGGATCGACGGGACCGCGAGGCAGGTCGCGCGGCTGACCGGCCTCGATGCGGACGAATTGCGGGGGAAGCTCGCGCACGGGGCAAAGCAGAAGCAGCGGTCGATGCCGCTCGCCCGGCTGCTTGATCCCAAGCGGGTGCAGGCGCTGGCAGAGGATCGCCCCGAGGGTGTCTGGACGGACCGCGAGTGGAAGCGCGTCTACCCTGGTGGGCGTCTGGCCTGCCACGTGCTGGGGCGGCGAAGCCCGTGGCACGAGCCGCTGGAGGGCGCGGAGCTGCGCTGGGCGTTCGCGTTGGACGGACGCCCGGGGACGCGCCCGCGCAACGTGGACAGCTACGGGCGCAGCATCCTCGGCGCCGATTCGACGGGCGTGCTGGCGCCCGAGCCGGGCAATAACCTGGTGCTCACGATCGACTGGTCGCTGCAGCAGGTCGTGGAGTTGGCGCTGGATCGGTGCATGGAGCGGAGCGGGCCGGAGACTGCGACCTGCACGGTCATGGACCCGCGGACGGGGGAAATCCTCGCACTTGCATCCAGGCCCAACTACGCGCCCGCTGGGATGGCCGAGGGCACGCCCGAGGAGATCGCTGCGCGGCTGAAGGACCTGCCGGTGGTGCGGCAGTACGAGCCGGGCTCCCTTTTCAAAGTACTCCTCGCCGCGGCGACACTGCAGGCGGAGAATTACGAGACGCGCGCGACCTACTATTGCAGCGGCTACGCCGCCGACGTGGGCGGCCGGCCGCTGCGCTGCTGGGACCCCAAGGGCCACGGGAATTGCGACCTGACGGAGATGGTAGCGCATTCGTGCAACATCGCGGCTGCGCGCTTTGCGATGCTGATCGGGGCGGAGCACTACCGCAACTTCCTGGAGGCGTTGGGGCTCGGGGTCCGGACGGGCATCGGGCTGCCGGGGGAGGCCGAGGGGACACTGCATCCGGCGGAACAGATGCAGGTGCGCGACCTCGCGAACCTCGGGTTCGGCCAGGGGGTCTCGGTGACGGACATTCAGATGCTCACGGCGGTCTGCGCGGTGATCAACGGTGGCGAGTTGATGCAGCCGCACATCGTCCGGGCGGTGATGGACGCGGAGACGAACCGGCCGGTGCGGGAGATCGAGCCGCTGTCACTGCGCACGGTGTGCTCGTCGGAGACGTCCCGGCAGGTGCGGGAGATGATGGGTGCGGTGGTGGACCGCGGCACCGGGAGGCTGGCCGCGATCGAGGGCCTGGAAGTGGGCGGGAAGACGGGCACCGCGCAGAAATGGCTCGGGAGCGAAGGGGGTTTCATCGAGGGCCGAAACATAGTATCCTTCGTGATGGTTGCGCCCCTCGAGGCCCCCCGTTTCGCGATCCTGGTGACCGCCGACGAGCCCGCACGTGGTGAGCACGGCGCCGCCGTTGCCGCGCCGGTGGCGAAGACCGTCGCCATGGCTGCGCTTCGCCAGGCCGGGCTGCTTCCCGAACAGGTGGAGATCAGTGAGGACGCGGGCATGTGACACGGGACGTGGGCGGGGAGTGCCATCTGAGATTCGGCCGCACAACGGAGCATCATGAGCGAGAGCACGCTCTTCAGTTCGCTGGTGACTGACCTGCCCGGGCTCGTAGCGAGCCGCGGGGAGACGTCGGTGTCTGGGATCGCGTCGGACTCGCGCCTCGTGAAGCCGGGCGACCTCTTCATCGCCTACCGCGGCTTCGAGGCGAACGGGCACGACTTCATCCAGTCCGCGCTCATCAACGGCGCGGTCGCGGTGGTCTACGACAATCCCCGCCATGAAACGACCGTCGAGGGCGTGCCGTGGGCTCGTGTGAGCGACGCGCGGATCGTCTGCGCTGAATTGGCGGCGGAGTACTTCGATCACCCGTCACAGGAACTGCTGCTCGTCGGCGTGACAGGCACGAACGGGAAGACCACGACGACCTTCCTGATCGAGTCGGTGCTGGCCGCCGCCGGGAAGCGCGGCGCGGTGATCGGCACGCTGGGCTACGGCCCGATGGACGACCTCGCCGAAGCGCCGCGCACGACACCCGACGCGATCGAACTCCAGGGCAGCCTGCGGGCGATGGCCGATCGGGGCGTCGAGGGCGTGGCGATGGAGGTCTCGTCGCACTCGCTGGTGCTGCACCGGCCGTGGCGCTGCGCGTTCGACGTGGGAGTATTCACAAATCTGTCACAGGACCACCTGGACTTCCACGAGGACATCGACCGCTACTTCGAGGCGAAGCTGCTGCTCTTCACGGAGTATGCGGAGGCGTCGGGGAAGCCGATGGTGGGCGCGGTGAATCTTGACGACGCGTTCGGCCCGCGGATCGCCGAACGGGCGCGTTGTCCGGTGCTCGGCTACGGTGTGGGCGAGGAGTGCGACGTGCGCGCGGTCGGCGCGGAGTTCGGTGGCATGGGCTCGACCTTCGAGCTGCGGACACCGTCGGGCCGAGCACAGGTGGAGCTTGGGCTGCCGGGCATATTCAACGTGCAGAACGCCCTGGCGGCGGCCGCGGCGGCCGAAGCGATGGGGATCGAGCCCGGTGTGATCGCCGACGGGCTGTCGGCGATGCGTGCGGTGCCGGGGCGCTTCGAGGTGGTGGACGCAGGCCAGCCGTTCGGCGTCATCGTGGACTTCGCACATACGCCGCACGCACTGGAGAACGTGCTGCGGGCCGCGAGGGAGCTGTCGCCGCGGCGGCTGATCTGCGTCTTCGGCTGCGGCGGCGACCGCGATCCGAACAAGCGTTCGACGATGGGCAGGGCCGGAACTGAGCTGGCAGACTTCACCGTCATCACCTCCGACAACCCCCGGTCGGAGGAGCCGCTGGCGATCATCGACGCGATCGTCGCGGGCGCGGCGGGCGACCGCTACGCGACCGAGCCCGACCGGCGGGCCGCCATCAGGATGGCGCTGGAAATGGCGCAGGCGGGGGACATTGTGATTATCGCGGGTAAGGGACACGAGACGTATCAGATCTTCGCGGGGCGAACCATCGACTTCGATGACAGACAGGTGGCGCGCGAGTTGATCGCCGAACTCCACGGCTGATCGGCGCTCGTGCGCGCAATTGATCCGAGGTGACGCGCCGTGTCACAGACGCAGCCGCATTTCTCCGCTACGCTCGGAGAAGTGGCCGCGGCCTGCGCAGGCAGGATCGACGACCGCTGGGCGGAGACGCAGGTCTCCGGCGTAAGCACCGACACTCGCGAGCTGGCCTCCGGCGAGCTCTTCCTTGCGTTGACCGGGCAGCAGCACGACGGACATGACTTCCTCGAGGCCGCGCGGGAGAGGGGGGCGGCGGCGGCGCTGGTCTCCGAACCCGAACGCGTCCCGACCGATTTCCCCGCGGTGATCGTCCCGGACACACTTGAGGCGCTCGGACGGCTGGCAGCGTGGCACCGGGCGCGGATGGCCGCGCGCGTAGCCGCAATCACCGGCAGCACGGGCAAGACCTCGACGAAGGACATGCTCGGGGAGATCCTGCGGGGCGTGGGACCGGCCGTGGTCGCGGAGGGCACGCAGAACAATGAGATCGGCGTGCCGCTCACGCTTCTGCGACTGGGGCCGCACGACGCGTTCTGCGTGCTGGAGCTTGCGATGCGCGGGCCGGGGGAGATCGAGTACCTCGCGGCGATCGCGCAACCGCAGGTCGGCGTCATCACGAACGTCGGGCAGAGCCACGTCGGGCGGCTGGGCTCGCGTGAGGCGATCGCCCAGGTGAAGGCCGAACTGCTCGAGCACGTTCCGGCGGAGGGCGCGGTGGTGCTGAACGCCGACGACTTCTTCTTCAGCGTCTTCAGCGCGATGGCGGCGGCGCGGGTGGTGTCGTTCGGGATCGACGCGGAGGCGGACTTCCGCGCGGTCGCGGTCGATGCCGGCGACGTGGACGGCGTGAGCTTCCGGATGCTGACGCCGGCGGGCGAGGCGCGGGTGCGGATGGCGGTGCCGGGCCGGCACAGCGTGATGAACGCGCTGGCCGCGTCCGCCGCCGCGATGCAGCTCGGCGCGAGCCTCGAGCAGGTCGCCGGCGCGCTGGAGGGCTTCGCGGGCAGCGCGATGCGGATGCAGCGAGTGACGGGCGTCGCCGGATCGCTGGTGCTCAACGATGCGTACAACGCCAGCCCCGATTCGGTGGCGGCGGCACTGGCGGTGCTGGGCGCCGCGCAAGGTCGGAAGGTGTTCGTGTTCGGTGACATGCTGGAGATGGGCGCGGAGGGCGAGCCCGCGCACCGGGAGGTCGGGCGCGCGGCCGCGGAGGTGGGCGTGGGACGACTGATCGCGGTCGGCGAGCTGGCCGCATTGGCGGCACAGGAGGCCGGGGAGCTCGGTGTCCGCGTCTCGGCGGTGGGCGAGGCGGCGGAGGCCGTGGCGCTGCTCCGGTCGGAGCTTCGGGAAGGTGACGTGGTGCTTGTGAAGGGTTCGCGTGGGATGGCGCTTGAGCGCGTGGTGGAGGGGCTGGCCGATGACAATTGAGATGCTGCTCGCATGGCTGTGCCTGGTCGGCGGCTGCGCGCTCAGCGCCGGGCTGACGGGCGCGCTGCTGCCGCGGCTGCGGCGGGGGAACATCCGCCAGCATGTGCGCGACGATGGCCCTGAGAGCCATCTGACGAAGGCCGGGACGCCGTCGATGGGCGGCCTGGCGATCCACGCGGCGGTGCTGATTCTCGTGCTGGTCCTCGCGGTGGGGATGGGCGGGCTGAGCGGGAAGACGTGGGCGGTCGTAGGCTTCATTGTAGGCATGGCGCTGGTCGGCTTCATCGACGACTATGAGAAGCTGCGGCGCAAGACGCACTACGGCTTCGGCGCGCGCGTCCGGCTGGCGCTGGAGTTCAGCTTCGCGGCCCTGCTGGTGTGGTATCTGTCCGCTCAGGAGCCGGGACGGCTCGTCTCGGGGCTGACCATCGCATCGCTGCCGTCGGCGAGCTGGCTGTGGGCGATCCTCGCGGCGGTGATCGCGGTGGGCGCGGCCAACGCGGTGAACCTCACCGACGGTCTGGATGGACTTGCGGGCGGGCTGACGGCGATCTGCGGGATCGCGCTGGCGTTCGGCTGCTGGGTGATCGGTGAGGTCGAGCTGGCGCTGCTGGCGCTGGCGGTTGCCGGGGCGTCCGCGGGCTTCCTGTGGCACAACGCTGCGCCCGCGAAGGTGTTCATGGGCGACGTTGGCAGCATCGGGCTTGGGGCGGCGCTGGGCGGGATCGCGATCGCGGCGCGCGTGGAGTTGCTGCTCGCGCTGGTGGGGCTTGTCTTCGTCGTGGAGACGCTGTCGGTGATCGCTCAGGTGGTCAGCTATCAGACGACCGGGCGGCGGGTGCTGCGGATGGCGCCGCTGCACCATCACTTCGAGCTGTGCGGTTGGGCGGAGACCGCGATCGTCGTGCGCGCGTGGATCATCGGCGCGTGCTTCGCGCTCACGGGCGTGCTCATCACGGTCGTCGCGGCGCTTTGAGGATCAGGAGCTCATGCGGCTGAAGCCGGTGCGGAGCATCGAGGACGTCGAGGCCTACCGCGCGTCACTGCGCGGGCGCGACGTCGTGGTCATCGGCGCCGGGCGCAGCGGACTGGCGACGATGCGCCGGCTCGCCGAGGCAGGCGCGCGCGTGCGGCTGGCCGATGCGAAGCCGCTGGTGGAGCTCGGAGCGGCGGCTGAGGAAGCGGAGAGCCTCGGCGCCGGGGTTGTGGAACGGTTCGAGCGCTTGGAGCAGATCGCGGACGCGGAGCTGGTGATCTCCAGCCCCGGAGTCCCGTGGGAGCACCAGGCGCTCACGGAGGCGCGGGAGCGCGGCGTCGAGACCTTCGGGACCTTCGAGCTGGCATGGAGGCTGTGCGCATCGCCGGTGCTCGCGGTCACGGGTACGAACGGCAAAGGCACGGTCTGCCGGCTGCTCTCGGGGATGCTCGCCGAAGCGGGGATCGAGCACATCCTGGCGGGGAACATCGGCATGCCACTCGCGGAGAAGCTCGACCTGACGAGGCCGGACGTGCCGGCGATCATCGAGGTGAGCTCTTTCCAACTTGAGACGATCGTGGAGTTCCGGCCGCGGATTGCGACGCTGCTGAACCTCGCGCCCGACCACCTCGACCGCCATCCGAGCTACGCGGCGTACGCGACGGCCAAGGCGCGGGTCTTTGAGAACCAGCGGCCGGAAGACGTCGCGGTCATCAACAACGATGACGCTCCGGCCCGGCAGCTCTCCGAGCCGACGCTGGCGCACAAGTTGCGCGTCTCGCTGGCCACGGATACGCTCGACGCGGGGGTGAGCGGCGGGGAGTTCTTCCTGCGGCTTGCCGGGCGGACTCAGTGCATCTGCCCGGCAGGCGACCTGCGGCTGCGCGGCGGGCATCACCTGACGAACGCGCTGAGCGCGGCGATGATGGGGCGGCTGGTGGGTACGCCGCTGAGCGCGATGGCGGCGGCGATCGCGGGTTACGAGCCGCCCGAGCATCACATGGAGGTCGCGGGCGAGGTCGGGGGCGTGCAGTTCATCAACGACTCGAAGGCCAGCAACCCGGCCTCGGCGGTCGCGGACCTGGCGGCGATGGCGCTATCGTTCGTGGCGATCGTCGGCGGCAAGGACAAGGGCGCGGACTTCGGCGCGCTGGGCGAGCTGCTGGCAGGGATGCCGCGCGCGGTGATCCTCATCGGCGAGGCGGCCGATCGGATTGAGGAAGCCATGCAGGCCCCGGCGAGCGGGGGCGGGGAGCCCGAACGCGCGGGGACGCTCGAGGCTGCGATCCGGCGCGCGTATGAGCTGGCTGAGCCGGGCGATGCGGTCATCATGGCGCCGGCCTGCTCGAGCTTTGACATGTTCCGCAATTACGAGCATCGCGGGGAGACCTTCAGGGAGGTCGTGCGAGCGCTGCAGGAGGGGTGAACCGCGTGTGTGCCGCCGCAGCAGAAATGAGTTACACCACCGATGAACGTGACGACAGCGGGACAAACGCGGGTCGGATCGACCGCGTGTACTTCCTGCACGTCTGGGCGCTGATGATCACCGGTATCGTATTCGTGTTCTCCGCAAGCTTTCCGATGGCCGGGCGGCCGGATGCGCTGCTGCTACCCGGCAACCCGTACCACTACCTCGTGCAGCACTCATCATTCGTCGCGGTCGCCCTGGTGGTGATGCTGCTGGCGAGCCGCGTGCCGGTAAAGTGGCTGCGCAGCGCGGCGTTGCCGCTCTTCGGTGGCGGTCTGGTGCTGTTGGCTCTGACGCTGCTGAGCCCGTGGGGCGTGACGCTCGGCGGCGCAAGGCGCTGGTTCGATCCGCCCGGCCTGCCGATGTTCCAGCCCTCGGAGCTGATGAAGGTCGCATTCATCCTGCTGCTCGCTCACTTGATCGCGAAGAAGGACGAGGGCACGAACGAGTCGTGGGTGGCGCTCGGCTGGGCGATGATCGTGACCGTCGCGATGGGCGGGATCCTGCTGCTGCAGCGCGACCAGGGGATGGCGACCATCTACGCGGCGATCGCCTTCGCGATGCTGCTCTTCAGCGGGATGAGCCTGTGGAAGCTGGTCCCGATGGCGCTCGGCGGGCTGGGCGTGGGGTTGCTGATCGCGCATCACGAACCCTACCGCTGGCGGCGCATCATTGCGTTCCTCGACCCGGAGAACGCGCCGCCCGATGATCGCTATCACATCCTCAACATGCTCATCGCGCAGGCGCGCGGCGGGGTGACGGGCACGGGCCTCGGGATGAGCCCGGACAAGTGGCACTCGCTCCCCGCGCCGCACACGGACAGCATCTTTTCGGTGATCGGTTGTGAGATGGGACTGATCGGCGCGCTGGTGGTGCTCGCGGCGATGGCCCTGCTGACCTGGCGCGGGATGAAGATCGCCCGCGGCTCGGATGGAGCCTTCGGCTTCTACGTGGCGGCGGGCGTGTCGGCGATGCTGTGCCTGCAGAGCATCGCGCACATCGCGGTGAACACCTCGTGCATGCCGGTCACAGGCCTCACGCTGCCCTTCATCAGCGGAGGTGGGACGAGCCTGATATCGGCGGCCGCCGCTGCGGGGATCGTGCTGGCGATCTCCCGCCATCAGAGGTCCGGTGAGACATGACCGCCACGCGTGTTCTGATGGCCGGCGGAGGCACCGCCGGGCACCTCTTCCCGTGCGTCGCGGTGGCTGAGGAACTGCAGGCGGCGCAGTCTGATGTCGAGGCGCGTTTCGTTGGCGCCACGGGGCGGATCGACGCCGAACTGCTGGCCGCGCGCGGGCTGCCGCACGATCTGATCGACGCGAAGCCGATGCCCTACGGGCTATCGGCAGCAGCGATCAGTGGAGTGGTCGGCCTCGTGCGTGGCGTGCTGCAGTCGCGGCGGATCATCAAGCGCTTCCGACCGGACGTGGTCTTCAGCACAGGCGGCTACGTGGGTGCGGCGGTGGCGATGGCGGCCCGATGGGTGCGCGTGCCGCTGGTCCTGCACGCCTCGGACGTGCTGCCGGATCGCTCGAACCGCACGGTCGCGCGCTGGGCCTCCGCGGTGACCTGTGTCTCGCCTGCAGCGGCGGAGGTGTTCGGGGAGGTCGCGGTGGTGACCGGCCACCCGATCCGCCGGGAGGTCGCGGACGCGACCGCCGAGCAGGGGATCGCCGAGCTTGGCCTCGAGCCGGGCGTGCCGACGCTGGTGGTCACAGGCGGCTCGCAGGGCGCGCGGCGGCTCAACACGGCGGTGATCGGCGCGCTGCCCGAGCTGCTGGGCGAGGTGGGCGTGCAGGTCGTGCACCTGTCGGGCGCGCTGGACCACGCGGACCTGCGCGCGCAGTGGCAGGAGCTGGGCGCGCCTGCGCGCTACCACCTGATCGAGCATCTGCCGAACGCGGGCCTGGCGCTGGCGGCGGCCGACCTGCTGGTCACGCGTGCAGGGGCCGCCAGCCTCGCCGAGGCGTGCCTGCACGGCGTGCCGATGATCGTGGTGCCCTATCCGCACGCGGGTGGCCATCAACGGCTCAACGCCGAGCCGCTGGAGGCCGAGGGCGCGGCGGCGATCGCCGATGACGAGCAGTTCACCGCGCAGCGGCTGCTTGCGCTCGCGCGTGAGATACTCACGGACACGTTGCGCCTGCGGTCGATGAGCGACGCGGCCTTCGGCGCGGCGCGGCCGGGGGCCGCCGGAGACATCGCGGACATCGTGCTGCAGGTCGCCAACTCAACGGGACTTGCGGCGCGAGGCCCTGGCGCGTAGAATCGACCCGACGCACATTCGACCACGAAGCGCGATCGGGAGACTACACGGATGGCGGCAGCGCAGAGGCTTGCATTGCACCCGGACCGGCGAATCCACCTCATGGGCATCGGGGGGGTGGGGATGAGCGGGCTCGCGGGGATACTCGCCGGGCGCGGCTTCACCGTGACCGGCTCGGACCGCAGTGAGAGCCCGCGGCTGGATGAGCTGCGGGACCTGGGGGTAGCGATCCATGCTCCCCAGGTCGCCGGCGGGGCGGGCGACGCGGACGCGGTCGTGGTCTCCACGGCGATCCCGGCGAACAACCCCGAGCTTGCCGAGGCGCGCGAGCGAGGGCTGCCGATCTACCATCGCTCAGAGCTGCTCGCGGCGGTCGTCGAGGGCATGGCGAAGGTCGCGGTCTCCGGCACCCACGGGAAGACGACCACCACCTCGATGCTTACGACGATCCTCCTCGAGACGGGCCGCGATCCCCTCGTGCTGGTCGGCGGCGACGCCACCAACATCGACAGCAACTACCACGCGGGTTCCGAGGACCTCGCGGTCTTCGAGGCCTGTGAGAGCGACGGGACCTTCCTCCGCTACGGGCCCTGTTCGGAGATCATCACCAACGTTGAGGCCGATCACCTCGACCAGCACGGCACCTTCGAGGCGGTCTGCGACGTGTTCGGCCGCTTCATCGATCTTGTGCCCGAGGACGGCTTCCTCGTCTGGGGCGCCGACTGCGAGGTGCTGGGCGAGCTCGTCGGGCGCTGCGCCGGGAAGACGATCCCCTGCGGGATGGCCCCCGGAGCGGTCTTCAGCGCCGACCGGATCGAGCCGGGACCCTTCGGCGTGGGCTTCCGTCTGCTCGTGGAGAGCGAGCCGACGGGCGAGGCAATGATGCGCGTCCCCGGCGAGCACAACGTGCTGAACGCCCTCTGCGCGCTCGCGGCGGCTTCTGAGCTGGGGGTCGCGGCGGCCGACGCGCTGACGGCGCTGGAGCTCTTCCGCGGCGTGGGGCGGCGTTTCGAGCTGATCTGCGAGCTGGACGGGGCGCTCGTGGTCGATGACTACGCGCATCACCCGACGGAGGTGGCGGCGACCCTCGCCGCCGCACGCGAGGGCTGGCCGCAGCGGCGCATCGTAGCAATTTTCCAGCCGCATCTGTACTCGCGCACGCGGGACTTCATGGAGGAGTTCGCGCGAGCCCTGACCGCCGCCGACGAGGTGATCGTCGCGGGGATCTACGGCGCGCGTGAGGAGCCGATCGAGGGCGTGGACGCCGGGAAGCTCGCCGAGCGGGTGCGTGAGCTTGCGCCCGAGCGGTCGGTGCGCTACGTGGCCGAGCGTGAGGCGATCACCGGGGTCGTGCGGGAGATGGCGCGGCCCGATGACCTGATCCTGACCATCGGCGCCGGGGATATCCGGCGAGTAGCGGAGGAGCTGTCATGCGTGTAGACCGCCCGACGAGGCGTGGTCCGGGCGGCCGGCGGGGCAGCGATGCCTCGCGGACCGCCGACCGCGCGGGGCGGGCGGCCGAGCGCGCCGAGCGGACGCGTTCGCGGCGGCGCTTTGTCTGGACCGCGGTCTCGTTCGTGATCTTCTCCGCAGTGGCCGGCCTCGTGCTGGGGGTCTTCGGATCGCCGCTGTTCGCGGTGCGCAATGTGCTGGTCGAGTCGGCCGACGAGAGCCTCGCGGCGGAGGCAGCCCAGCAGGCGGAGGGGCTGGTCTTCGGGACCGTCTGGCTGCCGCCGATGCGGGAGATCGAGGGGCGCATCGGCGGCCTGCCGCGCGCGAAGGCGGTGCGGGTGGACCGCGCGCTGCCCTCGACGCTCACGATCGTGGTCGAGCCGCGCACACCCGCCGCGGTGGTGCATGAGGGAGACCGGCTGATGGTCGTGGACGCCGAGGGCGTCTGCCTGCACTGGACGGGCAGCCCGCCGGAGGGCCTCCCGCGCGTGCGCATCGAGGACCCTCTGTCGCTTGCGGTGGGCACGAGGCTGAAGGCGGCTGATGTTGAGATGATGAACGCGGTGCGCAGGGGCCTTGAGGAGACCGAACTGCTGGCGGAGGCGAGGATCGACCTGAGCCGTCCGGTGCGCATCGAGGTGGTCACCGCCTGCGGCGTCGTCGGTAGGCTCGGCAACCGCGATCTGCTGTATGAGAAAGCGCTGCTCTTTGGCAAGCTCCTGCACGCGCTGGAGGAGAAGGGCGAACCGCCGCTGTACATCGACCTGCGCGTTCCGTCCCGGCCGACCTTCAAGCGAGCGCGTTGAGCGATCGCGGGCAGGGAGGAGGCCGCGACCCTCGCGGCGAATTCAACCCGGCAGTGTAGTGTGTGCGCGCACCGATCGCGCGGACGACTCTCGCGGAGGCCCCACCGTTGCCCAGTGGCTCGTTCGTAGCCGGCATCGACGTCGGCACCACGAAGATCTGCACGATCATCGGGTGCCCTCAGACTGACGGGCGCCTTGAGGTCATCGGCGTCGGGCTGAACCCATCGGCGGGCCTCAAGCGTGGCATCATCGTGGACCGTGAGTACGCCATCGCGGCGATCCGCAGTTCGGTCGAGGACGCTCAGCAGCAGGCGAAGGTCGAGGTCCGGGACGCCTACGTCGGCGTCACAGGCGCCCACATCTCCTCCGTCAACGTCACCGGCCGCACGAACGTCTCCCCCGGACCGGCCGTCTCCGAGCAGGACGTGCAGCGCGCGGTGCAGAGCGCCCGCGACGGCGTGCCGCTGCCTCAGGACCGCGAGATCATTCACGAGGTGGTGCGCGAGTTCACCGTGGATGGTGAGGAGGGCGTGACGCGGCCGGTCGGGATGTCCGCTCGGCGGCTCGATGTGGAGTTGCACGCCGTCACCGGCACCGTGAGCATCGTGGAGAACGTGGAGCGCTGCGTGATCGATGCGGGCGTTGCGGTGGCGCGGCGGGCCCTCGAGCCGATCGCGACGGGGATGGCGGTCGTGACCGAGGCGGAGCGTGACCTCGGCGTGATCCTCATCGACGTCGGCGGCGGCACCAGCGACGTGGCGGTCTTCCTCGACGGCTCGATCGCGCACACCTCGGCGATCCCGGTCGGCGGCAATCACACCACGCGCGACATCGCCCGGCTCCTGCGCGTGAGCTTCGACGAGGCGGAGAAGCTCAAGTGCCGCTACGGCCGCGCCCTGCCCGATGGCATCCCCGAAGACGAGAGTGTGCAGGTGCAGCTCGCCAATGGCGATCAGTCCGAGCACGTGCCCCTCAAGCTCGTGGCGGAGATCATCGAGCCGCGCCTCGAGGAGACCTTTGCGCTGGTCAGGGGCAATATCAAGCGCGCAGGCACCTACGAGCAGGCGAGCGCCGGAGTCGTGCTCTCCGGCGGCGGTTCGAAGCTCCCGGAGACGGCCGCGCTCGCCTCGCGCGTGCTCGACGACCTCCCTGTGCGCGTCGGCAGCCCGCGTGGGATCATCGGGATGGCGGACGCGGTCGCCAGCCCCGTCTACGCGACCGGCGTCGGCCTGGCGCTGCTCGCGGCCCGTGAGGGTGCGGGCGCAAGCTCCGAGCCCGAGGGCCCGCAGACGCTCCTGCAGCGCCTCACGCGGTGGTGGGAGGGCCTCCTCCCGCGCGCGTGAGTGAGCGCAAGCATAGAACTTCGTCGCATCCACGAAACATTTCCCCAGGTCCCCGTGTCTAACAAAAGTGCGAGGGGATGCATGTAGACCACCATCACCGACGATCCCCCCGCGGGGTCTAATTGACCCGCGTGACATCACTCTTGCCGTCGTGCCATGACAGGGAGCGCCTGTCCGTGCATCCCGAGATGATCGACATTCAGAGCGTGCTGGCGGCCGTAGGCCGCGAGGAGGCGCCTGCGGGGCTCCGCGAGCGCATCGCCCACGCGTGCAGCGAAGCCGAGCCGGTCGCACAGATCGGCTGCGAGGAGTGCCTGCAGCAGGCTTCTGCGTACCTCGACGATGAGCTTCCTATCCCCGAGCGCGACGCCTTCGAGGCCCACGTCTTCCTGTGCGCATCATGCTACGCGGCGTTCAAGCGGATGGAGCGCACAGCCGAGGTGCTGCGCGCGACGCCCGCCGCCGCCGCGCCTGCAGGTCTGCACCAGCGCATCATGGCCGCGGTCGGGCGCGAAGCTGGCGCCGAGATCGCGCCCGCATTCACCTGGCGGCGCGCAGCGGTCGTCCTCGGCGGCCTCGCCGCCGCGGCGGCGCTGCTCGCGGCCGTGTTCATTCCGCGCGGCGGTGACGGCGCGTCTTCGAGCGCGCCGGCCATCGCCGAGGTGCCTGCTCCGGTCGCCGCCGACAGTGTGACGGACAGCGCCGATCCCGCCGAGCCTGCGGTGGCCGATCAGCCCGCGACCGAGGCGGACGCGACCACGATGATCGCCGACGCGACGGCCGCGGCGCCGGCCAGGCCGGTTGCGCGACATGGCGCGACCGACGGGCCGGAAGCCCACG
>JALGSW010000234.1 GCA_029821635.1 Candidatus Zipacnadia bacterium | reverse complement strand
ATCATCATGGCATCATCCGCGGACATGCTCTCGGGAACAGCGACGAGGGTGGACGCGTGAGCCACGACGTACTCGGCGAAACCTGCGTGACTCCCCCCGGATGTGAACTTCAGGCGCTCACAGTGGTTGTACTGGCCGATCCGGCAGAACCGGCATTGACCACAGTGAGAGGAGTACTCCACGCAGACTCTGTCTGCGTTGGGGACACCTGTTACGCCTTCGCCACATTCAGCCACGGAGCCGACGACCTCGTGGCCCGGCGCAGCCTTGGGTCTCCTCAATCTGCCCAGGTAGCTATGCAGGTCGCTGCCGCAGATGCCGCAGTTGTGCATCTTGAGCAGGACGTACCCCGGCTCCGGGGCCGGAACGGCCACCTCCTCCACCTCGATGGCGCTCTCGCCTCGGTAGATGCCTGCCTTCATTGTATTGGGGAGCATCGCTGTTGTCTCCTGTGCGACGTGTCTGCATACTGAGGTACGGGTGTCTCCACAGACCATGCCGGTCCCATGCGGTACTTGTGGCCTCTCGCGTGCCCATGCATCGAGGCGCTCGTGAGGTCCGTGCCCCTACTTCAACTCCACCGCCACATCCGACAGCCGCGCCCGCGCGTTCGAGCCCGGGGCGAAGTAGGCCGCCAGCAGGAACTCCTCCCGGCCCGCGAGCAGCTCCGTGAGGTCCACCTCGCCGCGCGCCCAGCCATCGTTGTCCACGCGCGCGACCGTCTCCCACGTCTCCCCGCTGTCGAAGGAGAGCTGCCACTCGATCCAGCCCGCCCGCTCGTTGGTGTCGTAGGTGAGCGCCTTGAGCGTGCAGGCCTCGATCGGCGCCTCCGCGCGCACGTACCACGTCGCGCGCAAGTCGTTGCCGTAGATGTAGCCGTTATCCACGCTGTCGGACCAGCGGATGCCGTCGGAGCGGACCATCCGCCCGAGGGCCGTCGCCTGCATGCCGAAGGTGTCCGCGCGG
This sequence comes from Candidatus Zipacnadia bacterium, assembly GCA_029821635.1. GTDB lineage: Bacteria > Armatimonadota > Zipacnadia > Zipacnadales > UBA5352 > UBA5352. The sequence continues at coordinate 4,012 of JALGSW010000234.1, read as the reverse complement.
AAGTCGCCGATCCACGGGTCGATCGTCACCTCGCCCAGCAGCACCTGTGCGTCTTCCAGCAACGCGAGCATCGCGCCATCGCGCTGCGAACTCCAGTAGCGCGCGAGGTCGTAGCCACGGACGCGCTCCAGCACCTCGACGGAGCGGTCACGCACGGCCAGCAGCCGCGCTCGCTGCGCATCGCCCGGATCGGCCGCCGCCTCGCCCACCGCGGCGTCGAGGTCATACCAGGCGCTCATTGTCGCCATCGCATCCACCGACCGCTGCACCTGGAAGCGCTGCGCGTCGGTCTCGGCGGCGGCCTCCGCGGGCCTGAGCAGTTCGCGCGCTCGCGCGATCAGCTCGGGCGGGAAGAGCGTCGGGATCTCGTCATAGCCGCCACGCGCGCGCAGAGACGGGTCCGCCGCCGCCTCGCGCAGCGTGTTGAAGTACTCGCGCATCGCACCCGCGGCCGGGCCGTAGAGCCCGGTGAAGTACTCATCGAGCAGCGCGTCGGCGTCCTGAGAGGGGTCCCAGAGGAGCTGACCGAGGACGTACCAGCCGATCTCCGCGGCCTCCGAGCGGCCCTCCAACTCGGCGTTGAAGCCGTTGAAGTTGCGCTCGTTGAGCCACGGGATGTCCTCGGCGGCGCCAGGCCACATCGGCCACGGCGCCCACCAGCGGCAGTAGTACTCGCGCAGGAACATCTGCTCGCTGACCGAGCCCCAGCCGTCCACGTAGTCCCTGAACGTCGCGTTCCACTTCGAGTCCGGGGCATCGATCGGCCTCAGGCTGTCCATGATGTAGTGCGTCAGCACCACCAGCACGTTGTCGTCCGGGTCTGCATAGGTCGGTGGCACGACACAGCCCGCGTAGGCATAGAACGCCAGCCAGCGATCGGGGTGGCGCTCCTTCACGCGGCGCGCGACCGCGTTGGCGAAGGTCACGACGCGGTCGGCCTTGCCGCGCCTGGTCTCGCGCGCTTCGGGCGGATCGAGCGCCTCGCACGCGTCGCAGTGGCACCAGCGGTAGCCGTCGTTGGGCGAGAGCGAAAACGATTTGAGGTCGGGGTTCTCGTCGAACGCCTTGATGGCCGCGTCGGCGAAGATCTCGATGACGTCCTCGTTGGTGGTGCAGAGCTGGCCATCGGGGATGCGCTCGCCGTTGTAAAGCGCGAAGTACTCCGGATGCGTCTCGAAGTAATCCGCCGCCGGCACCACGTGCAGGAAGCTGTGCCCGAACCTCACGGGGACGCCCTGGCCCATGCGGTTGCGGCGTTGCCACACGGCGAGTTCTTCCCTGGCCGCCGCGATGTCCTCGGGCGCCTGCTCCCTGAACAGCTTCAGCCCGGAGTACCAGAGATTGCGATGCACCCACGCGGGCTCCTCCACCTCGTCCCAGCCGCTCAGGCGCGGTTCAGGCGTCTGCGGGATGACCGCCGCATTGGGCCCCGGCATCAGCCACCGGCAGCCCAGTTCGCGCAGCCAGCCGTAGGCGGCGTTCGCATGCCCGGCCTCGTTGCGCCCGCACAGCAGCAGCGTCTCGTCATCGAGTGAGCGCATGACGTAGCCGTCATAGCCGACATGCCTGCTGAGCCGCGTGCGGTCCAGTCGCGATGCGAACTCATCGCCCAGCAGCACCTTCGGCCCGTCCGGAAGCGCCCGCCCCGGATCGCGCCTGAGCAGCCGCGTGTCCTCGCCGGTCATCTGCGTCAGCGTCTGTGCGAGGTCGTCGGCGACCACCGCGCGCTCCTGCGGGCAGTCCGTCGGGACGACGACGCTCAGTGCGAGCGCCTGTGCGGTCGGGACGAGCAGCGCCAGCGCGACGAGCGCCGTCGCCCGGATGATCGTGGGCCGGTAACCGTGGTTCATGTGAGCGCACTCCTGTCTCTTCACGTCGCTTGTTGCCCGAACAGCTCCGCGTCCAGCCCCAGCAGCGCCTCGACCAGCTCGTCGTGGATGTTCGCCAGCGGCAGCGTCCCCTGCATCAGCGGCACCTGGTCGGTCGCGTAGCCGCCGCGCGCGGCCGTCTCGCGATCCGGCGCGTAGCTCACCGAATCGTTCGTCACTCCGAGCACCAGCGGGATCGGCGCCTGCGCCTGTTCGAGCACATCGTTCTTGATCGCCTGGAAGATCTCGAACGGCGCGCCGTAGATGCCCAGCGGCCCGAGGCGGATGCCCTGCATGACCGTGGGGCGCACCAACGGCCGCCCCTCGTTGTGCGCCTCGATGAAGCGCCGGTAGGCGATCGCGCGCACCGTCGCCAGCCGCACCTGCTGGTCGGTGTCGCTCGCGCCGGGCGCGTGGATCACCGCCTCCTGCTCGGCCAGCAGTTCGCGGAAGTCTTCGAGTTCCAGCGCGCGGCGGCTGAACTGCGCCGCGCGCCGGATCACCTCCACGCGATCGACCTCCAGCGGACGCGCCGCGCGCAGGCCCTCGCGGACGCAGCGCGCGTAACGCCCCGCGATCACGTCCAGCGCCAGCAGCGCCTCCTGCTCGGGCTCATGCACCACGCAGGAGTTGACGTCGCCCTGCGCGCCCTGCAGGAACAGGCCCACCGCGCCGGGGTGCTCGCGCTCGATCAGGTTCGTCGCTACGCCGGGGAAGTCGCCGTGGATCCAGCGGCTCTGCGCGCAGCAGACCACCGGGTGGCAGCCGAACGAGCTGACGAAGCCGATCATCTCCCCGCTCTCATCGCGCGCGACGAGCACGTGCGCGGTGGTGTCGGTCAGCTCCGGATGCGCCGACCGCCAGTCGTCCCGCAGCGCCTCCTCCAGCGTCGGGCGCGGGCTTTCGTACTCACGGTTGACGCCGATGCCCTCGCACGGCACCTTCGCGTGCGCGAGCGTGGCAGGCCGCAGGTCCTCGACGGCCGCGATCGCCGCCACTGCGATGCGGTCGGGCAGCAGCTCGATGTACGGCTGGTCCGGCTGCCCCCAGCCGATCAGCCCGCCCGTCTCCGGGCCGCTGTGCGTGTGGGAGCAGTTCACCATCACTCGCTCGGGCGGGATGCCGGTCGCCTCGTGGACCAGCTCGCAGACGCGCTCGGTGGTGTCACGGTAGATCACGCACAGGTCAAGCCCGACGATCACCGCCGTCTCGCCGCCGACCTCGAAGGCCATCGCGCGTGCCCAGAGGCGGTCGCGCACGCCGACGCTGTGGCGATTGATGAACGCGCCGAAGCCCACCAGCTCCACGCCAACGCGCGGCGTGAGATCGTTCCTGCCGACACCGATCCTCATGACCCAGCCGCCTCCTGTGCGTCGAAATGCTCCAGCGCCGCGCCGAGTTGGTCGTTGACCTTCGCGACGCCCTCGACGAGCTGGTCTACGTAGGCCGGTTCGGAGAGCAACATCCGGTGCATCATGACCAGGCCCGTCTCGGTGCAGATGCGCTCCACGTTCGGCAGGCGCAGGCTCGCGTAGTCCTGCACGAGCGCTGGATCGCGGTAGGGGACAGGGCCGGTCGAGTGCTGCAGGTCCATCAGCGGGTGGCGGTAGACTGGGTCGTAGGGCAGGCCGAGGCTCACATCTTCGGCGCCCAGCGCGGCCATGTATTGCGCGCGGTCGAGGCCGTCCGCCTGCGCCGGGTCGAAGTGCATCGTGACCGCGTAGTACGCCTGCCTCGTGACGCGCGGATCGCGCTTCGCCATGCGCAGCGGTCCGCCGATGCGCGCCAGCCCCTCGCCAAGGCGCGCGGCGTTCTCCTCGCGGATGCGCGTCTGCTCCTCGATGCGCGTGAGGCCCCCGCGCAGCAGCACGCACTGCATCTCCGTGGTGCGGTAGTTGTGCGCGTACACGCCCCCGGCTTCAAGGCCTTCCCCATCCTCGCGCGGCGCCCAGCCGACGTGCTTGAGCGCGAACGCGGTGCGGTAGACCTCGTCATCGTTGCAGACGATCGCGCCGCCTTCGCCGCACGTAAGCACCTTGCTCTGCTGGAAGGAGAAGCTGCCCGCGTCGCCGATCGAGCCGGCTCCACGGTCGCGCCAGCGGCTGCCGTGCTGGTGCGCGCAGTCCTCGACGACCTTCAGGCCG
>JALGSW010000068.1 GCA_029821635.1 Candidatus Zipacnadia bacterium | reverse complement strand
GGGTAGCGCGATGCGTTGCCGCTCGGGCCCGCCCCCGCGCGCACCACGTTCGTGTAGGCCATCGCGGCGTCGATCGGCTGCGAGACATTCATGTCGTGATGCCAGCGACCGCCGACGGCGTTCCACGGGATCGCCACGTAGACGCTCACCGCGCGGTCCTCGCCGCTGAGGTCGCGCACGGTGCCTCCGACCTCGATGCAGTCGGCGCGGGGCGTCATGCGCGCGTCCAGCTCCAGCCGCAGCTCATCATCGCGCGCGCTCAGCAGCACGTCTGCGCCATCCATCGTGACGGCGGCGCGCGGCTGACGGAAGTCGGAGTTCGCGGCCACATCGCGCCAGAGGACGCCCCCGGCTGTGCCATCCGCGCCGACGAACGCTCCGGTGGCGCGATCCACGCTGAGCTGCAGTCCGTCGGCCTCAAGCGGCACGGTGTCCGCGGGCTCGACGGTAGCGCGCTCGGCGATGACCGGGACGCCGTTGAAGGTGACCGCGCCCTCGTCGAGGTCGAGCACCGTCAGGGAGTAGTCGTCGAACCACGCGGTGCCGGTCGCGCCGCGGAAGAGGCCGAAGACGCGGATCCAACGGATCGGTTTGGGCGGCGCGATCGGGATGGTGCGCTGCTGCCAGTCGTGGGTGCCGGGGTCGAAGTTCAGCGCATTGCCCCACGCGTGGGAGTCGTCGGTGAACTCGATGTCCACCCACAGCGAGTAGCCGCTGCCCGCGGTGCCCGCGACATCCTGCGCGCGACTCCAGCCGCTTGCGACCACCGGTGTAGGCCGCTGCTGATCGAGGTTTATCTCGAAGTACACTCCGTGCTCGGTGTCGGGATCATCACTGGCGCAGCGCGCGGAGCGCTCGCCCGAGCGGCGGACGGTCTCGTCGATCTCGTAGCCGGCTTCCCAGGAGCCAGCGCCGACGGCCTGGCCGTCCTCGACGCGCTCGAAGCCACCGTTGTCGAGCAACTCGCGGCCCTGAGCGCCCTGTCCGGCGAGCGTGTGCTTGAGCACCACCGCCTCGCCCCACGCGCAGCCTGCGACGGTGGTCAGCAGCAGTACCAGCGAGAGAGTTCGCATCTTCGCACCTCCAGCGCGATCGCGGTCGGTCGGGCAAGAACGGCCGCAGGCAGGATGCCTGCGCCACGAGTGGTTTCAGGATGACATACGGGCCAGCATCCCCGCCAACCCCGCACGAGGCCCGAAGTGAGCCTGTGGGGCAGGCTCCCGTCCGCCGCACGAGGCCCGGAGTGAGCCTGTGGGGCAGGCTTCCAGCCTGCCGCCGTTCGCCCCTCACGCGTCACTCCGCTTCTCGTAGCTGCTCAGTCGCTCGATCGTCGCCTCCGGAGCGCCGACCTCGTGCAGGAACGCGATGAAGGCCGCGTGGAGGCGCCCCGCCTGCTGCTCGTTGCCCTCGAAGATATTCTCGGTCTCGCCGGGGTCATCGGGGATGAAGTAGACCTCCGGCTCGTAGTTCGGATGGAAGTGCAGCGACCAGCCGTCCTCCGCGCGCACCGCGATGCGCGTCTGCAGCGGGTCGCGATCCTCCGCGAGGTAGCCTGAGGAGAACGCGAAGTCTCGATGGCTCCCGGCCTCGCCGAGCGCCACCGGCAGGAACGAGCGGCCGTGCACGTCTCCGGTCTCCTCAGCGCCCATCAGGTCGAGCACGGTCGCGCGCAGGTCGGGCGCCTGCACGATCGCATCGCTGCGGCCCGGCTCGACGCCGGGTACGTAGACGATCATCGGCACTCCCGCGTCCTCCTCATAGAGCGGCCACGGCTCGCCGACGATGGTGTGCTTGCCCGCGCGGTTGTGCTCGCCGAGGTAGAAGCCGTGGTCGGAGGTGAAGATCAGCGCGGTATCCTCCGCGAAGCCGAGGTCGAAGAAGCGATCGACGATCTCGCCCACCCAGCGGTCCATCATCGTCAGCTCGCCGCAGTAGCGGGCGTGCATCCAGGCGATCTCTTCTTCGGTGAAGTTGTCGTTGATGTAGTCGTAGGGCGCCTGGATGAAGTCCTGGCCCTCGTAGTCGGGGTAGTACATGCGCGCGTACCACAGCGGTGAGAGCCACGGCTCGTGCGGATCGAAGGTGTCCACCCAGAGCATGAAGTTGTCCGCGCCGCCCGCGCGAGCGGCGTTGGCCTCCATCCAGCGCGCGGCGTCCATGCAGGTGCGCGCGGCGAAGGTATCCTCCTCGCCCTCCCACCACGTCGCGTCGCGCATGCGCGCGAGCATGCTCTCGGGCGAGCGGATGCGGTCGGCGTCGCAGGGCAGCTCGGCCTCATCGTTGATGCGGATCAAGTCTGATCCGCGGGTGGACTGGCCGAGGTTCGCGCGTACGCCGCTGAAGCCGCGCGCGCAGTTGGCGCCGGTGATACCGGGCGTGTCGTAGATGAGCTGGGTGGCGAAGCCCTGCTCCTCGAGGACCTCCGGGAGCGAGGTGAACTGCTCGGGCAGCGGCTCCCAGCCGTAGAACGGGAAGCCGTACCGTCCGGTGAGGCAGTCGACTCGGTGCGGGACGGTGGGGAACGAGGCGCAGTAGGCGCGCTCGAAGACCATCGACTGCGCGGCGAGGTGGTTCAGCGTCGGCGTGACCATCCAGTCACAGCCGTATGCGCCGACGCGGTCCCTGCGGCAGGTGTCCGACACGATCACGATGACGTTCACGCGGCCTCACCTCGGATGCTGCGTCTCGCTGCGCTGCGCGACGAGAGGTGAGTTCGCGCCGGAGGTGGGGGAGGCCTTCTGTGCGCGCGTCACGCCGTTGGTCATTGTAGTCTGGAGGGGCCGCCCGCCGGGCCTCTCCCCCCTCAATCCCCCCTCTCCCTGCACGCCACAAACGACGTGGCGTGGGCGGGACGAGGGGGGAAGCAACGGCTGTCGCCCTCGTCGTTGTCTTTCTCCCCCTCTCCCGCTTGAAACCGTGTCGTTTACGGTTTCCAGGGAGAGGGGGCCGGGGGGTGAGGCGGTCGTTGCCGTTCTACTCCGCCCCCAACGTCAGCGCGACGTCCCCGTCCGTGTCTTTGTCCCACATGCGCCCGATGTCCACGCCGTGGTCGTCGTCGCCATCCGGGCCGACGGAGTAGATGGTCAGCACGCGCGCGCCCTCAGGCTCGCGGCCCGCGGCCGGGTGCGCCCGAGAGACCGGGTCATGCGCGACGCTCAGCAGCGGCGCGTCCGCGAACGGGTCGCGCGGGACTTCCGGCAGGTAGTCGGGCACGAGCGCATCCAGCGAGGCCGGATACACGCCGTGCTCGGCGTGGAACGCCTGCGCCGCGATCGCCGCGAGGTCCACGCGCAGGCGCGCATGGATGGCCGCGTACTTCATCCCCGAGCGCTCGAACGAGGGCGTGAGCTGCTGGAGCAGCAGGTTGTCGGGCGCGGCGACCGGTTCGCGCGCCCAGTAAGGCTTCGCGGCTTCGGCCTGCCAGGCCGCGTAGAAGCTCCCAAGCTCCTCCCACGCCTGCTCGGGCGCCAGCGCCTGGAGCTGCGCGATCTTCTCCTCGACGAGTGCCTTGAGCGCGGCCTCGTCCATCTCGGCAACCGCCGGTTCCTCTTGCGCGAGGAGCTCGCGGGCATAGTCGGGGTCGTCGCGCAGCGTCTGGATTACCTCTTCCATCCCCTCAAAGTTGACGAAGTGTTCGCGCATAAGGAAGCGCGACAGGCTCTCCTCGCCCGTGAGCGCCTGCGCGAAGCTCGGCGCCTCGGCCATCGCGGCGCGCAGGGCGTTCGCGGCGATCAGGGCTTCGTCCGCGCCGAGCAGCGGGATCGCCTCACGCAGGTACACCTCGCCGATGGCGGTGCAGGCGATCTGCACGAGGCCGCCGAGCAGCGAGCCGTGCGTGCCGACGTCATTGCCCACGCGCATCGCGGAGACACCATCGAGCGTCGCGGAGAGCGGGTCGTCGAACTGCAGGTCGTAGACGCTGCGGCTCGCGAACATGCGGCAGGCCTGGCGGGCGTGAGCGAACTCGGGGAAGGCCTTCTCGATGTCCTCGCGCGAGCGGATCGGCGGGACTTGCGTCTGGCCCGCGATGGCGGCTTCCAGCGCGCTGAAGACCGGCGTGTAGGCGTCGATGAGGCGCGCGAGGGTCTCCGGTTCGAGCGACTGCTCGGACATTTCGAGCCTCAAAGCCGCGTTGGGCGGACCCTCTGCCGGCGGCGCGACGACCTCCACCGGCTGCTCGACCACAGGCGCGCCGTCCGCGGGCGCTGGGGGAGGCGGGGGACCGAGACCGGCTGGAACCGGGCCGTTATCGCGGCCGGGAGGCAGCCCCGCCTCCTCGCGCAACTGCTGGTATATCTGCTCCTCAAGCGCGAAGGCGCGCTGGTAGATCTCCCACGCGTTCGGATCGGGCACCTCGACCGCGGGCGGCTCCCACGCGTCCCACGGCTTCGCGGCGTCATCCTGCGCCAGCGCGAGGCCGGCGGGCATGACGAGCGTCAGTGCGATGACGACGAGAATGAGCGTCTTCACGTCGATCAGCCCCCATCCGCGTCTGAACTTTCCGACTGAACGGCCTGCGCATCGGCCTGCAGGCCGTAGTACGCGACTTCGCCCTCGATCGCGAGCTGGCGGTGCTTCGCGCCCATCTGGTCGAAGTTCCGCTCGATCGCCAGTGTTGCGGGCATGCACAGAAGGATCAGCGCCGCGAGCGTCGGGCAGACGAGCGCCCGCAGTCCCCGCAGGAAGCTTCGCGGGCCGCTGAGCCGATCCTCCGCGGGCAGACGCCGGCGCTTCCTGAGCGTGAGGACCAGCACGCCGATCACCCAGAGGATGACGCTGAGCGCCACGCCGGCGATGATAATGCTCATAGTAGTACTACCCGCTTCGGCGCCCTGCGACACGAACCTTCGCATCGCGATCCAGACCCCGGCCTGCGCCGGCAGCAACGCCAGGGCCAGCAGCACCAGCCACTGGAGATGGCTCCACCCCGCGTGCGTCCGCGGCTCGCGCCAGTAACGCGCGATCAGCGAGAGCAGGCCCACGAGTGCCGCGAGGCCCAGCATGATGGCGGTGGTCAGCCAGACCGCCATCGCGTTCATCATGGGGCCGCCCGCGATGTCCTGCGTGAGCTCGCTCATCATCTGGGCGGTCAGCTCTCGGCACAGCGCCTTCCAGCGCTTGCCGGTCTCGATCTCCGCCTCTGCGAAGGCGGCGAGGTCCGGGCGGCCGTGATTGCGCAGGTAGGCCGCGAAGCGCGGCAGGCGCAGGTCGGTCTTCGAGAGGGCGTCGTTTCCCTCCAGAAGCTGCGCCTCGTCGGGCGGGGCCCAGCCGTCGGAGCTGACCGTGACCTCCGAGAGCGCAACGCCCAGCAGTCCATCGATCAAGTTGCGCGCGTTCTCTCGCATCAGGTGCCCAGCGCGCAGGATCACCTCGTAGCTGCGGATGGCCTCGTCGTGGTCGCCGCGCGCGTGGAAATCGTCGGCTGCGTCGCGCAGTGCGCGCGCCATGGAGCGCAGCCGCGCGCCCAGCGGGAACGTCTGGTTGGCGTTGATCGAGATCACCGCCATCGGCGCGAACTCGCCGGGCACGGGCGTCTGCTCAATGAGCGCCAGCAGTGCCGTCGCGCCCTCGGCTTGGTAGGTGGTCCAGCCGTCCTTCGCGGCGCCGCGCGATGCGGCGTCCAGGGCGACCTCGGTCCGTCCCTCCGCCAGCCACGTCCAGGCGAGGAGGTAGTCGGGGAGGGCGTTGCCGGGATCGAGGCGGCGGATCTCCGCCAGCAGCTCACGCGCCCCACGCACGGCCTCAAGTTGCTGAGCGGTCGGCGCCTCGAACGGCTCGTCATCAGCCCGCTCTTCGCCGGGCAGCCGCTTCACCTTCGCCTGACCGATCTCGAAGATCGCCAGCGAGAGCCGCGGCGCGGGGTCGTCGGGAGCGAGCGAGATCGCATCGCGGAAGACGTCGCGCACCGCGTCGGCGGTCACGGTCTCGCGCGCTTGTCCGGCCAACTGCCCAGGGTTCTGCAACTCCGCCCACAGTGCCAGCGCGTAGGCGTACTGAAGTTGCGCGTCCTGCGGGGCCTCGGCGACGATCTCGGCGAGCTGCGAGGGCGCCGGAGAGCCGCCGGGCGGGGCGAATGCCTGCGTCGCCCGATCGGTGAACGACTCGCGCAGCGTCGGCACCGCCAGGGCGAGCACGATCGTCACCGCCAGCAGAATGATCGTGAGGCGTCCGGACTTCATGCGAGGCCCTCCTCTCGGATCAGTACCCATTGCTCGTCCCGCCGCCCATGAGCATCGCCAGCGCCTGCGCGCCGGGCGCCGCCAGCCACAGGATGACCGCGCAGACTACGGTTGCGGCGACCGCTCCCGCGGCCTGCAGCGGCCGCGAGCCCAGCAGTTCCGCCAGCCACGAACGCTGCGCCGTCGGCCCGTTCGCCTCGCGCGCGATCTGCGCCATCACCGCGCCGGAGAGATCGCGCCCCTGCGGGAGCGGTTCAGGCTGCGCCGAGGTCAGCGCAGCCGCGGCGCCTGAGAGCGCCTCCCACTGCCTGGCGCAGGCCGCACATTCCGCAAGGTGTGCGTCCAGCCGCGCCAGTTCGGCAGCGGACGCGTCGCCCGCAAGCGCCATCTGCATCAGCCGCTTCGCCTCGCTGCAGTTCATGATCGCTCCTCGCTCTCCAGGTTCTGCCGGACCTGCTCCAGCCCTCGGTAGATGCGCGTCCAGACGGTGCTCTGCTCCCAGCCAAGCAGCTCCGCGATCTCCCGGCCGCTCATGTCGCGCCAGAACCGCAGCACCACGGGCAGTCTGAAGTCCTCGGGCAGGGCCAGCACGGCCTCGCGCACCGCCAGCGCCTCCGCCGCGTCGGGGAGCTGCGGCCCCTCGCCATCCCAGCCGGGTGCGTTCTCCATCAGCGGCCGAGGCTTCTTCGATAGCGTCATCGCGCGGTAGATGGCGATGCGGCCGACCCATGTGCGGAAGGACGCCTCACCGCGGAAGCGGTCAAGTTGCCGCCAGGCCTCGACGAAGGCCTCCTGCACCGCGTCCTCGGCATCCTCGGGGGAGTGGACGAAGGGTGCCACCAGGCTCAGCACCGCCGCCTGGTGGCGTCGCACAAGCTCCGCGAAGGCCGCGGAGTCGCCCCCGCGCACTCTCTGCAGGAGATCGTGATTGGTCGCGTGTTCCGACCGGGAGTCCGGTCGCACGGGTGGTCTCCCTTCATTCTCGGCTCCAGCATCGGGCGCCGCTCACTCTCTTAGTGTATCGGAGGGGCTCATTTTGCTCAGAGACCGACGCAAACCTTCATCCGAACTGCGGGGGAGGGGCAGGGCGCACTGCACCGAATCGCCGCGGGCCGCCCGTGAAATGGGCGGCCCGCAAAGGACGCGAACGAACAGGGACCGCTACTGGTCCGACGAGTACTGGTGAAAGCGGTCCTCGGCAGGGCCCGGGGCCGTGCACATCAGCAACAGCAGCCCGAGCTGGAATGCGAAGAACAACGCCAGTTCCCGGCTGACCGCGCACATGAGCGCGAACAGCCAGTACATGCCGCAGTCTATCAGGATGTAAAGGCCCAAGTGTTCCGGGTCGAGGAAGAGCTCGTAGCAGGCCGGGCTCATCTCGCTCGCGGTCTGAGCCTGCACCGAAGCGAGGACCATGTCGAGGAGCTGCCCGGACTTGCCCTCCGTGTCCTCCTGTGCCGCCGCCATCGCGGTGAAGTAGATTTCGTCGTCGAGCATGCTTGCGTGGAGCGCGCAGCCAATCGCGATATAGACGAACAGTGCGCGGAAGTCGGCCCCCGGATGCGCCTGGAGGATGTCGAAGGCGCGGTCCACGGCGCCGTCGAGCATCGCCGCCGTCCACTGCGGCGCGGCGCCGGAGAAGTCGTAGGGCGTCTCCCACTCATGCAGCCGCGCGTCGAGGTCCGCCGCGTCCGGATGCACGTTCGCCTGGACGCCTGCCGGAGTCGCGGCCGCCGCGGCGTTCCAGACCTGAGCGGCGAGCGCGTTCAGGCGCGCGAGCCATCCGTCGCGCATCGCCTGGTCGATGTTGGGGCTTGCGGCCCGCATCTCGGCGAGGATCGCCTGAAGCTCCGCGAGGCCCGCCTGCACGGCCTGCGCGAGGCCTTGCGGGCCTGGGCCCGGCGCGCCATCGTCGGGTGGCACGAGGATCCCGTGTCCGCCGCAGCCGGTCAGGCCGCCGGCGAGCGCCAGAGCGGCAGGAAGGCCTATCCCGGCCGCGATGAGCTTTCGCAGGAACTCGCGTCGATCGAGCCTGCGCACGTCGCCCCCTGGCAGGTCGGTTCCGGCGTCACGTGACATAGAAGATCACTCCCGTGGCGTCGAGTGCATACAGTCAAGCGCTGTGCACATTCCCTCGCGATACGCGAGAGTCCTTCAACTGCGGAGGAATTGTGTCTCGGCCTCGAGCGCAACCTGGTACGGTCACTCTTCGTTCGCGATAGCGGCCCGGTGGCGTTGCCACAGCATCTGCCCGAACTCCTCCGCCCACTCGGCGGTGGGCCACAGCACGGGCGTCAGCTCGCCAGAGACGAAGGTGTTGAGGTCGTCGAGGCTGCCGGTGGCGGTCTGCGGATTGCCCCAGCGCAGCGTCCAGACTGCGCCACGCTGCTCCGCCGGCACCTCGATCACCGTCTCCGCAGGCTGGTCAAGCTCCCCGTCGAGCGCCGCGACCTCCGCGCCGGTGGGATCGTCCACCATCACGCGAGCGGACTCCCCGGGCGATGGAGCGTGGGCCCTCACCGTGAAGCGCTCGCAGTCGGGCGGCACCCACAGGCTCATCGGCGGCGCCGCCCGGTTGCTCCCAAGGCCCCACGTGCCGCCCACGTAGACGCACCACGGCGCGTCGGCGCTGAAGACGATCCCGTTGTAGCCGGGCTCCGCCACGACCAGCAGCGCGTCGGTCCCGCCGGCCGCGATGGCGCGCTCGAGCGATTGCCCCAGCGGCGCCATGCCTTCGAAGAGCACGTTGCCCGCGCGGTCGCTGACATCAACGGTCACGCCCTCACCGTAGGTGTAGAACGCGCGCGTGTCGATCCGGATCGTGGGCGCCTCATCGCCGGGCAGCACCACGAAGTAGTGCGTGTGCCGCAACACCGCCGAACTCACGTCCTGCGCGTAGCCCGCCGCCGCGACTGCGCCGCACAGGACCATTGCCGCCACGATGTGCTTCACTGAACCTCACCTCTCTGTAGCGGGATGCGCAGGTAGCCGTAAATCGCGAGTTCGGGCACCGTCATGCGTGCCACGCCGCCCTCGCAGACGACCGGCACGGATGCGTCCTCCGCCTCGGGGCGCTTGAGCGTCGCGTCCGACGCAACGGTGCCCTCCGGCAGCGGCACGCGCAGCTCCAGGCCCTCGACCTCGCCGACCTCATCGTGGTCGAGCCCCAGGCGCACGTCGTAGTTCACGAGGTGCAGCAGCAGTTCCGCGGGCGCGGCCGGGTCGTCCACGTAGGCGGCCATGCGCACGAACGGGCCGCTGGAGCGCTCGCCCAGCGGGTAGTCAGCCAGCAGCCCACCCTCGTGCAGCGCGGGGAGGATGCTCGCGGGGTCCTGCAGCGCGGCCGCGTCGAGCAATGACTGCCGGTCTGCGTCGGAGCGCTCGCGGCCGAGGTGGTCGCGCTTCGCCACGTCCATGCCGATCAGCACGAGCGTGCCGCCGGCGTCGGCGTAGTCGATCAGCGTGCGCATCTCCGCGTCGGACATCAGCGGCGCGAAGGGCACCACGACCGCCTGGTAGCGCGCGAGGCGCTCGGCGCTGAGCGTGTTCTCCGTCAGCAGGTCCGCGAGGATCTTGCGGCTCAGGAGCGCGCGGAGGGTGAAGTCCGCGCCGTTGTAGGTCGATGTGTCATTGAAGTACTGAGGCGCGACCGGCGCGTAGATCGCCACCTGCCCCCACGGCTGCTTGCCCGTGAGGTCGGGAGCGCAGCGGTCGAGGAACGCGTTCCACTGCTCGCGCACGAGGATGAGCGCCGGCTGCTCGCGCGGGCCGCGGTGCAGGTAGCAGCCGCCGCCGCCGAAGGCGCTGGCTTCGGCGATGCCGAGGGCCCCGACGTTCGCGTTCGGCCCGAGTTCGCCGTAGTCGCCGCGCGGGTAGCCGCTGCGGCAGAGCAGGTTCGTGCGGCACTTGAAGCCCGCGCCGGTGGCGTACTTGTACGCGAGGATGTTGTCATTCACGTGCGGCGAGTACATGCCCGCGACGATGTGATGGGTGATCCAGCCGGGGTGGGTGCCGTAGTCGCCGGTGGAGTTCTCATCCATCGCGAGGTCGCAGTCGCGGAAGCTCGTGGCGATGTGATAGTGCCGTTTGTGTAGCCCGTTCGGGAAGACCAGGAAGCTCCCGTGGATCGCCGAGCCCCAGTCGCGGAGGTCGCCGAGGAAGCGGTGGATGCCCTCGCGCCAGAACAGCAGCGTCTCGGCGGTGCGCAGGTCGCTTCCGCGCCGCCAGTCGGGCGCCATCGACAGGTCGCCGCCGAAGAGTTCGGCGATCTCCGCGCCCGTGTAGCGCGAGCGCAGCCACTCCTCAAAGCCCGCGCGGCAGTACTCGCAGTAGCAGTGCTCGGTGCCGGCATTGTCCACGAAGAAGCCGTCGATGCCGACGCGCGCGGCCTCCTCGGTCACCCAGCGCTGGTACGTGCGCCACGCGGGGTTGTTGATGCAGTTCGTCCAGCGCGACATCGGCGCGTACGCCGGGTGCGCGCGGGTGTAGGCGATCTCCGGCTCCCCGTCAGGCTTGAGCTGCTGCCAGGTGACCGGATCGCTTGCGGGCCTCGGCGGGATGCCGAACTGATCGAACGCATCCCAGTTGTCCCACAGCGCCCAGAAGCCCGTGCGGGCCTCGGGGTCGCCGCCGGTGGTCATCATGCAGATGTAGGCGATGACGCGGTCGCAGCCCGCGGCGCGGGCGTCCTGTACGTACTGCGCGATCGCCTCGCGGCGCTGCCCGTAGCGGCGGACGAACTCCTCGACCGGCACCTCCTCGCCCGCGCGCAGGGCCGTCAGGTCGCAGACCGGGCCGAAGTAGGGGTGGCCGGGCGTGATGCTGCCACTCTCCAGCAGCTTTGGCGGCCCCCCCGCGAGCAGGTCGATGTAGGCCTGATCGACCGCGCCTTCGTCGGTCAGCACCGGGCCGCGGTCGAGGATGTAGGTGTACGCGGGACTGGTCGTCGTGTACTCGCCGGTGACCGGCACGAGCGAATCGGGCGCAGCAAGCGCGCTCACCGCCATGGTGACGGCCAGCAGCACGATCGTTGCTCTCATGCGTCCTACCTCCTGCGCGGCCGTGCTACCCGGCCGGCTCAAGCTCAAGCGCGACGAACGCGTAGATGTCCAGCCGCGGCAGCGTGACCTCCGCGACGCCCGGGGCCGCGCTGATGGGCAGCGTGACGTCCTCGGCGCCGGGCGCGTGGAGCGTCGCGGCCGTCGCGCGCATGCCCGCGGGGAGCGGGATGCGCAGCCGCAGGTCCTCGTGCGAGCCGACGCGGTCGTTCACGGTGCCGATGTCCACGTCGTAGTTCACGCAGTGCACGGTCAGCTCGCGCGGCCGCGCCCAGTCATCGACGTATGCGGCGAAGCGCAGCAGGTCGCCTCCGGCGGCGCCTCCGGCGGCGCCTCCGGCGTCGCCGGCCTCTTGGTCGCGCACAGGCGCGGGCAGCTCGATCGCGCCATCGGCCTCCAGTGCCGTCAGCGTGCCCGGCAGCACCACCGCGGCGGCCTGCAGGAGTTGCGCGCGCGCCTCGTCCGGGCGGTTGCGCCCGAGCCGATCGCGCGTGGCGGTGTCATCGCCGACGATCACGAGCCGGCCACCCGCGTTGGTGTAGCCGACAAGCGCCTGCATCTGCGCGTCGGAGAGGATGCGCACGCGCGGCACCACGACGAGCTGGTAGCGCGCCAGCGCCTCCGGCGAGATGGTGCCCTCCGTGAGCAGATCGACCAGCAGCCCGTGCGCGGAAAGCACGTCGAGTGATACGCGGGCGGTTTCCTCGACAGTGCGGTCGCCGAAGTAGGTCGGCAGCGCGGGCGCGAAGATCGCCACCTGCCCCCACGGGTAGTGATCGGCGTAGAGGTCGGCGTTGCGCGCGAAGAACGCGTTCATCTCCTCGCGGACCGGCGCCATCCAGGTGTGCCCGGTGGGGCGGTACATCAGGTAGGTGCCGCCGCCGCCGAAGGCCGCCGCTTCGGCGAGGCCCAGCACGCCCACGTTCACGTTTGGCCCGAGGTTGGGCTCGTCACGCTTCGGATAGCCCGAGTAGGACATCATCGAGACGCGGCAGTTTGCGCCGATCGCGGGCGCCCAGCGGAAAGACATCATGTTCTGGTTGACGTTGCGCATGTACAGGCCCGCGACGACGTGGCGGCGCGCGATGCCCGGGTGCCCGCCGAAGTCGCCGGAGGAGTTCTCGTCCATGCCCAGGTCCGCGTCGCGGAAGCGCGTCGCCATGTAGTGCGCGCGTCCGTGCAGGCCGTTGGGGTAGACGTAGAAGTTGCCGCGTATCGCCGCTCCCCAGCCGCGAATGCGCTGCAGGTGTTTGTGGATGCTCTCCTGCCAGAAGAGCTGCGTTTCCGCCAGCCGCAGGTCGCCGGCGGAGAGGTTGGCCTGCATTGAGGTGTCGCCGCCGAAGAGCTCGGCGATCTCGGCGGGCGTATAGCGGTCGCGCAGCCACTCGTCGAAGCCCGCGCGGCAGTGGTCGCAGTAGCAGCGCAGGCTGCCACCGTTGTCCACGAAGACGCCGTCGAGGCCCGCGCGCGCGGCTTCCTCCACGACCCACCGGTGCCACGCCTGGTAGTCGGGGTTGTTCACGCAGTTACTGTAGCGGAACATCGGCTTGTAGGCCGGGTGGTCTTTCGTGTAGAAGTGGTGCTCGGAGCCGTCGGGCTTGCGCTGCTGCCAGGTGAGCGGGTCGGCGGGCTCTGGCGGCAGATTGAACTCGTCGAAAGCGTCCCAGTTGTCCCAGAAGCGCCAGAGACCCAGCCGCCGGTCGGGCTCCCCGCCGGTGGTCATGAGGCAGATGTATGACGTGACCACCTTCACGCCGGCGTCATGCGCCGCCGCGATGTAGGCCTCGACCCGCTCGCGGTTCTGCCGGTACTTCTCGGCGGCTTCTTCGCCAGAGATCTCCGGCTCGCCAGCCCTGATGCGGCCAAGGTCGCACATCGGGCCGAAGTAGGGGTGGGTGATCGTCAGCTCGTGATGGGTGATCAGATACGGCGGGCCCTGCTGCAGCGCCGCGACGTATTCCTCGCTGCCCAGCACGCCCCCGTAGTCGAGGATATGCGTGAACGGGACCTGCGTCGGCACGTAGTCGAAGGTCGACAGCATGTTGTCCGGCGCGGCGTGGCACAGCGCGCTCCAGCCCAGCAGCATGATCGCGATGGCGGCTTTCCTCATTGCGCTTCCTCCTCAAGGGCGGCCTTGTGCCGCTGCCAGAGCTCTTCGCCGTAGTCCTCGGCCCACGTGCGGTCGATCCACAGCACCGGGGTGACTGGGCCGTCGAGCATCACGTTGATGTCCTCCAGGTGTACGTCGGGCATCTCCGGTTGCGCCCACGTGATAGACCAGACGGCTCCACGGCAGGCGGCCGGGGCGGTCACCTCGTGGTTCTCCTGCGCATCGAACTCGCCGTCCAGCACCAGCACTTCGGCGCCGTTCGGATCGTGCAGGATTACGCGCCCGCCCTCGCCGGGCGAGTTGGCCCGCACCGAGAACGTGAACTGCTCGGTCTCCTCGGGCACGTAGAGGAACATCTCCGGCACCGCGCCGTTCGAGCCGACGCCCGTGTACCCGGCTGCGTAGACTGCCCAGGGCCGGTTGCAGCCGAAGACCACTCCGTTGCTGCTCATGTAGGCGCTGACGAGGTAGAGGTCGGCCGGGTCGCCGGGGATCTGCCGGGGCAGCGTCGTCCCGACGAGGACCGTGGTCTTCAGTCGGGTGTCGCCGGTCGGGTCGGTGACCTCCAGCGCGAGCGCGTCCGGCCGCCCGAAGTCGCGGGCGTCAACGGTGATCGTTGGCGCGGTCTCCCCGTCGCCCACCACCACGAAGTAGTGCGGATTGCGCAGGACCAGCTCGGGCGCGTCCTGCGCCGCTGCGGGCAATGCCGCCAGCAGGGCCATCAGTGCGAGCATCGTTGCTTTCATCGCGTCCTCCTGAACGGGCGTCATCGGCGGGGGTAGTTTCCACGGAGGGTGAGGGAGGGCCTGCATACCGTTGCCGTCGTCCGCCTGGGAGGGAGGGCATTGCCCTCGGCACGGTGAATCGCCCGCCGACCGACAGACGCTGCATCCGGGAGGCGACGTACCATGCCTGAGGGCCCCATCAACACCGACGGTCTGCCTGAGATTCGTGCGGGCTCGGCCCGCGTCGAGATCACTCCGCCCATCGGCACCGCGCTGGCGGGCTACTTCACTCCGCGCTTCTCCGACCGCGTTGAGGATCCGCTCCACGCCAAGGCGCTGGTGCTCGAGAGCGGGGGAGAGCGGATCGCGCTCGTGTCCTGCGACGTGATCTGCATGCCCGCCGCGATCGCAGACCGGGCGCGCGAGCTGATCGAGCGGCGCACGGGGATTCCGGCTGGGAACGTGCTCATCTGCGCCACGCACACCCACACCGGGCCGGAGATGCGGGGCGGCCGCATCATCCCTACGAATGATGATTGGCTCGCGAGTGTTCCGTCGCTGATCGCCGATGCCGTGGACGCCGCCTGCGCGGACATGTTCGACGCGGTGCTGCTGCCCGGCCGCGGCGCAGAGGATCGTCTCGGCAGCAACCGCCTCGGGCGCAAGGCCGACGGCTCGGAGGTCTTCGGCAAGGACGGCACGCTCGGGCCCGCCGGGCCGATCGATCCGGAGATGCTGGCGATGAGCGTGCGCGACCACAACGGCACCGTGCGCGCGATGATCGTCAACTACGCGATGCACGCCGACACCGTCGGCGGCAACGGCATCTCCGCCGGCTGGCCGGGACGGCTGTCGCTGGCGCTGCGCGACACCTACGGCGACCAGTGCGTGACCGTCTTCCTGCAGGGCGCCTGCGGCGACATCAACCACGCGCACTGGCACCAGAGCCGCTGGGTCGGCAAGGGCATTGCGAAGGCGTCGCAGATGGGCCGGGCGATGGCCGGGCTCGCGGTCAACGCCACCGAGCTGACCGAGCCGCTGGAGTCGGGGGAGATGGGCTGCAGCTTCCGGCACATCCCCGTGCCCTACTACACGCGCGACGAGGCCATGCGCGCCGAAGTCGAGGAGAAGCGCGCGATGGAGGAGCCGCCCGGCCGCTGGAACTACATCATCGAGCGCTTCGACGACTGGGAGCACGACGGGGAGATCGCGCAACTCCCGGTGCAGGTAATGCGGGTGGGCGAGGTGATGATCGTCGGCATCCCGAGCGAGGTCTTCGTGCGCTGGGGGCTGGAGATCAAGCACTGGTCGCCTGCCAGGTGGACCTTCGTTGCGGAGCTCGCGAACGACTGGTTCGGCTACATCCCGACGAGCGAGCAGGCCCACCGCGGCGCCTACGGCGCGCAGCCGATTCTCTCGCGGCACCTCGAAGCCGACGGCGGGCGGAAGATGACCGACGCCGTCCAGGTGGCAATGTGGGAGTTGTGGGGGGACGGCAGCTAACGGCGCCCCTCCCCCTGGCTCGCGCCGTCGCTTCGCGCCGGGCGCTCGCGGGCGGGAGAGGGGGAGAAACGGCAGCAACGGCAACTGACAACGGCGAACGACAGCGGAGTGAGCGATCATGCCGGCCTCACCGTACAACCTTGACGGCCTGCCGCCCATCCGCGCAGGGGTTGCGCGCCGGCGCATCACGCCGCCCGTGCCCGCGCTGCTGGCGGGGTTCTTCCACGAGCGCGAAGCCACGAGCGTGCGCGATGAGTTGCACTGCAACGCCGCGGTCTTCGAGTCGGACGGCAGGCGCACAGCGCTCGTGAACCTCGACCTGATCGCGGTTGACCGCGAGTGGGCCGACGAGGCGCGCGCGATGATCGCCGAACGCCTCGACATGCCCGGCGAGGCCGTGCTCATCTGCGCCACGCACACGCACACCGGCCCGGCGGTGCGACCCGCCACGCGCGCGGAGTGGGTCAACTTCGAGTGGCTCGCAACGCTCCCGGGCATCATCGCCGACACGGTGAGCGAGGCCGCCGAGGGGATGTTCGACGCGGTGCTGCTGCCGGGGCGAACCACCGAGGACTCGGCGGTCTGTCGCGTCGCCCGACTCAGGGACGGCTCCGAGCACATGGGCGCGAACGCGCAGGGCATCATCGGCCCGGCGGGCCCGGTCGATCACGAGCTGCTGTCGCTGGGTATCCGCGAACTCGACGGCACCCCCCGCGGGATGGTCGTCTGCTACGGTGTGCACGCCTGCGTGATCGTGGGTGGCAACGCGGACTTCGTCTCCGCCGACTGGCCGGGGGAGATCACGCGCGCGGCGTGCGGCGTCTACGGCGAGGAGTTCGTGACGGTGCTGCTGAATGCTCCCAACGGAGACGTCTACCAGCGCAAGTGGGAGCCCTCGCGCCTGCCGCAGGGCGGCCCGGCGAAGTCGGTGCAGCTCGGCCGCGTGCTCGCGGCGGCGGCGATCAACGCCTCGGAGAAAGCCGAACCGCTGGAACATGGCGGGATCTCGTGCGAGTGGGAGGAGCTGACGATCCCGTACTACACGCGCACCGAGAAGCTGCGGGCGCACATCGAGCACCTCCGCGCGCAGGACGAGCTGCCCTACCTCGACGCGGCATGGGTGGAACGCTTCGACGCATGGCCGCATGACGGCGACGTCGCGCAGGTGCCGGTGCAGGTGCTGCGGCTCGGCGACCTGACCTTCGTGGGCCTGCCGAGCGAGGTGTTCTCGGCGTGGGGGCTGGAGGTCAAGCGCTGGTCGCCGGCGCAGTGGACCGCGGTGGCGTCGCTCTCCAACGCGTGGTTCGGCTACATCCCGACGACCGACCAGGCCTCGCGCTGGGCCTACGGCGCCCGTCCGACGCAGTCGCACCGGCTCGTCGCGGACGCTGGGCGGCAGATTGCGGATTGCGCGCAGCGACTGATGAACGGCTGACGTGCAGGAAGCTCGTCCTGCAAACGGCACGGGGCAGCGGCTGACGGCAAACGCTGCCACCGGGTGATGGGCTTCACCGTGGCACGGGCGTCCCGCCCGTGCAGCCGTTTGTCGTTCCCGATTGCCCATTGCCTGTTCCCGATTCCCGCCGTTGGCCGTACCAGGAATGGTCGCCATGACCCAACTGAACCAGGTCCCGCCGATCACGGTCGCCCCCGCGCGGCTCGACCGCCTGCGCGCCGAGCGGCTGGCCGAGGACGAGCGCCTCGTCTGCATGGAGCGCGTCCGCATCCTCATGGCCACTGAGCGCGAGCACGCGTCGCTGCGTCGCGTGCCCCGGCAGGCGGCGGTGCTGCGGGACCTGTGCGAGCGCATCACGCCCGTCATCCCCGACGAGGACCTGATCGTCGGGCGCATGCCCGAGGTCATCCCGACCGCGGATGAGGAGGCGCTCATCTCCTCCCGCCCGGAGCTGTTCGTCCAGCCCGGCGTCCCCGGCTGGCTCGACAGCATCTCGATCTGCGTTCCCGAGTGGGACCTGCTGCTCGAGCGCGGCCTCGGCGGCATCGCGGAGCGTGCCCGCGAGGGCCTGGCGCGCGTCGCGACTGATGGCGAGCAGGCCGAGTTCTACCGCGCTGCCATCGCGGCGATGGAGGCCGTCTCTACGCTCGTGGGGCGCTACGCCGCGGAAGCCCGCAGGCGCGCGCGGGTCGCCGGGCCTGAGCGTCGGCGCGAGCTTGAGGAGATTGCGGGGCGCTGCGATCGGGTCACGTGGGAGGCGCCGAGGGACCTGCCCGAGGCGCTGCAGCTTCTGCAGATCGCGCACATGGTGCTCTCGTGCCTCGTGGGCGCGCGTGACGTGACGCCGGGCCGCGCCGATCAGTACCTGCTGCCCTTCTATCGCGCGAGCATCGAGAGCGGACAGCTTACGCGCGAGGATGCGGTGACGCTGCTGGCGCTGTTCTTCCTGCGGCTGTCGCAGACCGCGGGCAACGCTTCGGACTTCGAGTCGAACCACCGCCGCTCCCCCTGCTGCTACTCGCATCTCTACGTGACCGTCGCGGGCGTCGATCGGGAGGGCCGTGCGGCGGAAAACGAGCTGTCGCTGGCGATCGCGGACGCCATCCGGCTGCTCGCGTACAAGGAGCCGACGCTGCTGCTGCGCTACCATGCGGCGGTTGATCGCGAGTTGTTGCGCACGGTCACGGAGCTTCAGGCCGACGGGCTGCCCGTCACGGTCTACAACGATGCGGTGGTCATGCCGGGCCTCGTGGAGAACGGTGTGTCCGAGCGCGACGCGCGCGGCTACGCGCATTGTGCCTGCCACAACGCGTTCGTGCCGGGGCTTGACGCGGGCAGCGGGCCGGGCGGCTTTCACAACGTCCCGCGCATGGTGCTGCTGGCGATGAACGCCGGGCGCGATCCGGCCACGGGAGAACTCGCGGGCGCGCCGACGCCCGAGCCCGAGCGGATCGCGAGCTTCGAGGAATTCATGGCCGCCTTCGCCGCGCAGATGCGCTTCGCGGTCGCGCGGGCTCGTGAGGCGACCGAGGCGCGCTGGGCACGCGACTACGCGCAGGCCACGCCGCTGCTGAACTCGTGCCTGATGCGGGTGGCGCTCGACGCGGGCGAGTCGTGCTGGACCGCCGCGCCGGTCAGCCACCTTAACCACTACTTCGCGGGCGTCGCGACCGCCATCGACTCGCTCGTCGCGATCCGCGAACTCGCGTTCGGCGATGGCCCGCGGCTGGGCCTGCCCGCACTGAGGGCAATCCTCGCGGGCGACTGGCAGGGCCACGAGGCCCTGCGCAGGCGCATCCGCACGGAGATGCCGCGCTTCGGGCAGGACCACCGGGCGGTCGCGGAGCTGACCGCGCGCGTTGGTGACCTGTGGGCAGACGAACTACAGCGCGCCTCCGTGGACATGGAGCGCTTCGCAATGTGGCCGGGCTACTACTCGCACATGGCGCACCTGCGGCTGGGGCCCTCTACGCCCGCGACGCCCGACGGCCGCGCCGCAGGCGAGCCGCTGAGCGAGAATCTCTCGCCCTCGCAGGGGACGACGGGCTGCTCGGGCGCCTCGAAGCTGCTGTCGATGGCGGCGCTGCCGCTCGACCGCGCACCCGCGGGGGCTGCGACGCTGGCGCTGTCGCTCGGGGAGCTTGAAAGCGCGGAGCGGGCGGAGGCCATCCGCGGGCTGATGGAAGGCTATTTCGACGCAGGGGGGCTGCACCTGCAGGTCAACGTCGTTGGCCGCGAGACGCTGCTGGCCGCCGTCCGCAACCCGGGCGCGCATCGCGACCTGATGGTGCGCGTGGCCGGCTTCAACGCATACTTCGTGCTTCTGCCCGAGGCTGAGCAGCAGGACATCATCCGGCGCTGTGATGGGTAGGAGGGGGCGCCGACGTGGTGGTCGTTGTCGTTCGGAGGCGCGGCCACGGACGGCAACAACGGGCCGGGGTGGAACCTTCGACCTGCTCACAGGCTCGCAGGTCTCACCGCTCGCTTCGCTCGCGGCGGCCCCCCCAGACGGCGCACGACACGATGCCGACGCATGGGGGGGAGAGCCACAGGCAACCGGACATAGATAACCAGGGAGTGACCACCATGGCCGCATCGCCCTACAACACCGAAGGTCTGCCCGCAATCCGTGCCGGCGTCGCCCGCACGGTCATCACACCCGAGGGCGACATCACGATGGCCGGCTACTATCACGAGCGCATCGGCGCCCGCGTGCGCGATGAGCTGCACTGCCGCGCGCTTGTGCTCGACGATGGCGAGTGCCGCATCTGCATGATTACGCTCGACCTGATCTTCGTAGCCCGCACCTGGGCCGACGCCGCGCGCGAGATGATCGTCGAACGCACCGGCATCCCCGCCGACCGCGTCATCATCTCCGCCACGCACACGCACACCGGGCCGTCGGTCAGCTCGAGCTACCGCTGGTCGGGTCCCGAGGAGTGGATGGAGAAGCTCCCCGGAATGATCGCCGACACCGCCGAGGCCGCCGCGAATGACATGTTCGACGCGGTCCTCTTCCCGGGCATGCAGGACGAGGGCTACCTCGCCAGCAACCGCCTCGGGCGCACGCGCGACGGTGACGAGGTCTTCTCCTCGGAGGGCGTGCTGGGCCACGCCGGGCCGGTCGATACCGAGCTGATCGCACTCGGCGTGCGCGACCACGACGGCACGGTGCGCGCGGTGCTGGTGAACTACGG
Source organism: Candidatus Zipacnadia bacterium (assembly GCA_029821635.1). Lineage (GTDB taxonomy): Bacteria > Armatimonadota > Zipacnadia > Zipacnadales > UBA5352 > UBA5352. Next base: position 2,460 of record JALGSW010000068.1, on the reverse strand, counting down.
GATGCACGTCGACGTGATCGGCGGCGGTGGCGCAGACTTCGTCTCCGCCGATTGGCCGGGCGAGATGGAGCGGGCCATCGCCGGCGTCTACGGCGAGCAGGCGATCGCGGTCTTCGTCAACGGCCCCTGCGGCGACATCAACCACCGCCTGTGGCACGAGACGCGCCAGCCCGGCGAGGGCGAGGCGAAGGCGGTGCAGATGGGCCGCACTTACGCGGGCCTCGCAGTTGCGGCGATCGAGGTCGCTGAGCCGATGGAGGAGACCGGCTGCGGCTCGAAGTTCGAGGACCTGCGGATCCCCTACTACACGCGCGATGAGAAGCTCACTGCCGAGATCGAGGCGATGAAGCAGCGAGAGGACCTGGAGTACTTCGAAGAGGCCACCGTCAAGTCGTTCGAGCACTGGGACAAGGACGGGCAGATCGCGGACGTGCCGGTGCAGGTCATGCGCTTCGGTGAGCTGATGATCGTCGGCCTGCCGGGGGAGGTCTTCACGAAGTGGGGGATGGAGATCAAGCACTGGTCCCCGACGCCATGGACGATCGTGGTCGAGCTGGCGAACGACGCGCTCGGCTACATCCCGACGACCGATCAGGCATTGCGCGGCGGCTACGGCGCGAAGCCGATCCTCTCGCGACGGCTGGTCGCGGACGCCGGGCGGCAGATCACCGACTGGGTGCAGGTGGCGATGTGGGAGGTCTGGGAGGGCGAAGACCGCCCGTCCGAGCGCCCGCGCATGGGTGAGGGCGGCAGCGCGGTGCCGGACAAGAAGAGCTGAGACGCCCGCGCCACGGGCGCCCTCGCCTGTGGGTTGTCCGAACAGCCACTGGGCCGACCTCGTGTCCATCTCTGACGCGCTTGACACGAGGCCGGCCCGCGCAGTCGGCGCGCGTGCTCTGCGCTTGCCGGATGACTTGAGATGACCGCATGACGCGAGGGAGTGTCGCCGTTGGATGAAGTCCGTGTCGGGATAGTCGGGCTGGGCCGTGGGAGCGGCCATCTGCAAAGGTTGCTGCGCGTTCCGGGTGCGCGCGTGGTCGCGATGGCAGATCGCATCGAGGAGCGTCGCGAGCGCGCCCGAGAGGCCATCGGGGACGAACCGGTCGAGCTCTTCGTCGAATACGAGGAGATGCTCGCGAGCGCCGACCTCGACGCCGTAATCGTCTCGACGAACGGTCTGCTGCAGGGCCGTCACTCGGTCATGGCGCTGCAGGCGGGCTGTCACGTGTTCTCGGAGATTCCGGGCGCGAACACGCGTGAGGAGCTTCACCACGTCCTCGCCGCGGTCGAGGCGTCCGGGAAGCGCTACATGCTGGCGGAGAACGCCTGCTTCTGGGACTTCCTGCGCTACTGGCGCAAGTGGCTGCTGGAGGGGCGCTTCGGCGCGATCTCGGCTGCCGACGCCGAGTACCTGCACTACCTGCCGCACAGCATGGTCACCACCCGTGGCGAGCGCCTGCACCCATCGGACGTCCGGGAGCAGGGCATTAGCGACGCACTCTGGACGTGGCGTGCCGATGAGCCGCCGATCAAGTACTGCACGCATGACCTCGGGCCGCTGCTGGAAGTGCTGGACGATCGCGTGGTCTCGGTCGCCTGCCACTCGGGGCCCAGCCGCCAGACCGAATCGCCGCTGCGCAGCGACCTGCAGATCGCCATCATGCATACCGCAAAGGGCGCGCTGCTGCGCATCCAGATCGCGCTGGACACCTGCCAGCCGAGCACGCACAACTTCCGCCTCTTCGGCACCGAGGGCTCGGCGGAGTGGTTCCGCTACGAGAACGAGGGGCGACTGCTGCCGAGAGGTCGCGGGCATCGAGAGGGCTGGCTGCGTACGGACACGCGCTCGGCCAGGCCGGGCGCCGAGACGGGCGGTCACGGGGGCGCGGCGACCGCGAGATGCCGATCGATCACTGGCGCATGGCCGAGTACACGCTGCCGGGCATCATCGCGGCCGAGTCGGCGCGGCAGGGCGGGCAGATGATCTCGGTGCCGGATCTGCGGCGCGGGCCACGCGAGCCCACGCGTTTCTGGGAGCACGTCGGCCTGCCGGACGATGATCCGCCGATGGAGGAATGGACGCGCCGCGCGTTCAACAACTGAGCCGCACGATGACCGGCGCCGGGGCACTTCCGCCCTGACGTGGTTCATGCCGGAAGGAGAGCCGCAAACATGAAGAAGCTGCGTGTAGGAATACTGGGGTTGGGGCGTGGTCGGTCGCACTTGGGCAACTTCACTCGCGTTGAGGACGCCGAGGTCATCGGCTGCGCGGATCGCGTCGAGCGCCTGCGCAACAATGCGCTCGAGTTCGCGCCGGACGTGCCGATGGTCGAGGAGTTCGATGAACTGCTCGCGATGGAGCCGGACGCCATCGCGGTTGCCACAAACGGTCGCCTGCAGGCGCAGCACACCATCCAGGCGCTCAACGCGGGCTGCCACGTGATGTCCGAGGTGCCGGGC
>JALGSW010000233.1 GCA_029821635.1 Candidatus Zipacnadia bacterium | reverse complement strand
GGTCGTGCCCGACATGCTGCTGCGGGGCCGGAGCGCGGGCGCGGTGTGCGTGTGCGTCGCGTTCATCACGAGCGCGCCCGCATCGGGGCCGTCGACGCGTGCGGCGACACCCTCCCACAGCTCATCGCCGATGCGGTGAACAATGCGTGGGCATCGCGGGCGGAGGGCTCGGTCGCGTTCGGCCTCGGCCAGGCCGTGGTCGGGCGCAATCGGCGCTGGGTGGACATCCACGGGACCTCGACGATGTACGGAAATACGAACACTCCCGACTTCAGTCACATCGAAGGATATGAGGACCACTCGATCAACGTGCTCGCAACCTACGACGCATCGGGCGAGCTGACCGGCGTGCTCGTCAATATCGCCTGCACCTCGCAGGAGACCGAGGGCCTGTTCGTGCTCAGCGCGGACTTCTGGCACGAGACCCGCGAGGAGCTGCGTCGCAGGCTCGGCGAGGGGCTGTTCGTCCTCCCGCAGGCCTCGGCGGCGGGCGATCAGTCACCGCACCTGATCTTCGGCAAGCGCGAGCATGAGCGGATGCTCGAACTCAAGGGCCGCACCTCCCGCGAGGAGATCGGCCACCGGATCGCCGACGCGGTCGAGGAGACGCTGGGCTTCATCGATGGCACGCAGGACGACGCGCCGCTGCTGCGGCACGAGACGATCGAGATGCGTCTGCCGCTGCGCTCGCTGACCGAGGACGACGTGCTCTGGGCCGAGACGGAGGCCCAGCCGTGGCGTGAGAAGTATGAGGCGGAGCTGGCGAAGCTGGAGGCGAACCCGGAGCTGCGCGAAGAGCCTCGCTGGTACGTCAACGTCACGATGGCCTACCGTCGGATGATGTGGTACCTGCGCGTGCGGGAGCGCTTTGAGCAGCAGCAGACCGACCCGTATCAGGATGTCGCGCTGCACGTCATCCGGCTCGGTGACATGGCGATTGCGACCAACCCGTTCGAGTACTACCTGGACTTCGGCATCTACATCAAGGCGCGCACGCCGGCGATGCAGACGTTCCTCGTGCAGCTTGCCGGGCCGGGGACGTATGTGCCGAGCGCGCGGTCGGTCGCGGGTGGCGGCTACGGCTCGGTCCCCTCGAGCACGCCGATCGGCCCCGATGGCGGGCGCAAGGTCGCCGAGGCCACGGTCGATGCGCTGCTGGGCATGTGGTGAGTCGCTCGTCGAAGGTTTGTAGTGGACAGAAGCGTACACAATAGCGAAGCCTCCGGGGCGGACGGTTGAGGCGCGCAGCTGCAGAGCCGGGCTGGGGTCAGACCATGCGAAGTCATTCCGGACGGATCGTCGCGCTCGTAGCGCTCACAGCCTGCCTCACCGCGGCGTCTTCTGGCGCCGCACACGCCGCAGAGGGCTGGAAGGTCGGCGTCGGTGGCGGGCGCATCACCGGCTACATGGGCCTGCTGGCTCGCACGGGCATGCCTCGTGAATACCTGACGAATGCCGAACTCGCCGACGTCGATGTTCTGCGCCGCTACCGGGTTGTCATCATTACCGAGAGCGGCAGTCCCGGCCCGATCTCGAAGGCCGTCGAGCAGTACGTGGCCGAGGGTGGCATCGCGATAACCGAGGAGCGCGTCGCGCCATCTGCGGACGTCGTTCCCGGGCGGCGCCTCGGGCCCGCCCCCGCGCCGAACATTACGTTCAAGGGTTACGACCACCCGATCTCCCGCGCGATGCGCTCGACCGGCGTTATCACTACCTACGCCCGTCCGGGCATCGCGATCATCCCCAGCGACGCAAAGAATGTGACCGTGCTCGCGGAGTACACCGAACAGGACGTTCCCGCGAAGTACAAAGGCAAGCTCCTGCGCGGCAAGTCGCACGTCCCGGCGGTGCTGCTGATCCACTACGGCAAGGGCTGGTGGCTCCACTTCGGTCCGCGCATTGCCTTTTCGCTCGCGCTACGGGGCCCGGAGTTCGAGCCGGCCATCCTGACGGCGCTGGACCTGATGACCGACGGCGTGCTGGTGCCACGCTTCACGACCCTCCCGGCGGACCGTCGGCTGGTGCCGCAGGTGCAGTGGCGGCCTGAGAGCGAGGAGGTCATGCCCCGGCCCGCGCCACGAGGTGAAGAGCCGGGCGAGTTGCCTGAGGGCTTCGAGGCGCTCGACCTGCCCGCCGACGCGCCCGCCGACTACGTCGTGACCGGGACGCTGGCGCCCGGCGCAAGCGCGACGGTCATGCTCCCGTGGTTCAACGCGAACTGGAACCAGCGCCTGACGATCAGCGGCGCACGGATGCGCTTGATCGACACCAGCGGCGGCCGCGAGACGGTCGTGGCGGAGGGTAGACGCGACGCGGGGAAGAGCGCGCGCATTGACATCCGCCGCCGCCCGACCAGCGTCACGGTCTTCATCGACGGCCATGCCGCGCTGATGGCCGCCCTCACTCCGCTCGCGGGCACGCAGGCCGCGGGCGGTATCGACGACGCCTTCCTGCAGGGCTGTGCGCCCGTGCGGTTCAGCGATGACTTCATGCGCAACGAGGGTGACCCGAACCCGTGGGAGACGCCCGCCGGAAGCTGGGAGCTGTTCAAGGTCGAGGGTGAGCCCGAGCAGGGCGCGAACCCCTTCGCGTTCCACGCGCAGAGCGATGGCGCCGCGACGGCCGCGACCGGCTACTGGTTCTGGGACGACTACGATGTGGGCGCTTCGGTGCGCCCGAACTGCGACACCGCCTCGGTGATCGCGAACCGCCAGGGCGATGATGACTTCCTCGAGCTGCGCCTGACTCTCCCCGCGATTGACGCGAAGGCCGGCACAGCAGGCACTATCGCGCTGATCCACCAGGACGGCGCTCGCGAGCGCCTGCTCGCGACCTCCCCGGCCCCCGCCGAGCGTGACCGCTGGCACCGCCTGCGGCTGCGCGTCTCGCGCGGCTACGCAGTCGCGAGCCTCGACGGACACGAGCTTCTGCGCGTGGCCGATGAGCAGGCGCGCGGGCGCGGGCAGATCGGGTTGCAGATCACCGGCGGCTCCGCATTCTTCGACGACGTGCGCGTGCAGCCGTGGGAAGCCTCCCCGCTGCCCCTGAGGGGCGGCGCGTGGCTGGCCGAGCGCGGCACGGTGAGCGCCTCCGGCGATGAGGTCGTGCTCGAGCCGGCGGGCTCCGCGCGGGCCATCGCGCCGATGACCGAGCTCACCGATTTGCAGGCGTCAGCGAAGCTCCGGCGCGGCGACGCCGACACCGCCGGGCTGCTCCTGCGCTATCAGGGCGCCGGCGACTACTACCTGCTCGCGGTGGACGAGGCCCACGGCGGCGGCTCTCAGCTCCAGATCATCCGCACCCGGCGCAATGAGCCGACCGTGCTCGCGACTGAGCCGCTCGACGGCGGCGCGGGACGCTGGCACGACCTCTCCGTGGACGTGCGCGGCCGGCGGATGCGCGTCATCGCCGACGGCGCGAAGGTGATCGACGTGGCCGATGACGCCTTCGCGAACGGCGGCTTCGGCCTGACATGCGAGGGCGGGCGTTCGAACTTCCGCCAGGTCACCGCCTGGCCGGTCGATCACGAGCAGTACGCAGCCGACCCGGAGACGCCGCCCTACGCGGGCATCATCGACCTGCACACCTGGGCCGGTGCCGGCAGCGGCTGGGAGGCCACTCCCGACGACCTCGACCGCTGGTGGCATCGCGGGCTCTACGTGGACGATGTGGAGGTGCGCCTCGGAGTGCACCGGACCGGCGCAGGAGCCGCCGCCGCGACGCTGATGATCGGCGATGGCACGGACGCCGCGTCCGGCTACGCGCTCAGCGCCGGCCAGCCCTCATCGAGTGAGCCGGTGACGATCTCGCTGACACGCGAGGGGCAGGAGGTCGCGATCTCCCAGGTGCGCTCGTGGGGCTCCGAGGGCTGGGCGCTGAGCCTCCAGCGCGTCGGCAGCCTCGTTGAGGGCCGCCTCGACGGGCGCGTGGCGGTAAGCTTCCGCGACATCGAGCCGCTCCAGGAGATGCGCCGCGTGGGCTTCCGCAAGGACGCGGCGATCATCGACCCGGCGGATGCCGAGGTGCTCTCCTCCGCGGTGCGCACGTGGACCTTCCGTGACGCACCCGCCGACTGGCGCGTGGAGAGCGGCACCTGGGAGATCTCCAACCGCTGGTCCTGCTCCCCGCAGTGGACATGGCTGGCGGGCTGGAACCAGAATGGCCTCGCGATCACCCGTACGCGACCCGCCTTCACCGGCGATCAGCGCGCGGAGATATACGTGGGCACGAAGATGATGCCCAAGCCCGGTGGCAAGGGCCACTACGAGGAACTGCGCGACCTACACTTCGGTATCTGCGAAGACGACGCGGGCGGCGGCTACCACGTGGTCATCGGCGCGAAGAACAACACGGTCTCGACGATCTCCCGCAACGGTGAGGTCGTGGTGACGAACACCACCTACCGCATCCCGAGCGCCGAGATGCACAACGACTGGCTGCTGGTGACGCTGCTCAAGACCGGGCCGACGATCAGTGTCCGGCTGTGGGATCGCGAGATCTTCAGCTTCACCGACCCGGACCCGATCGACTCCGGCCGCGTCTCCGTGGGCACGGACCGCAACGGGATCACCGTGCCGCGGATCACCGTGTACGGAGAGCCCGCGGGGTAGGGGCGGGGGCAATGTGAAGAGGGAAGCGGGGGTGGCGCGCAGGCCCCCCTCGGCGGCGGGTGAGTAATTGGCGAACGCGCCGCACCGCCTCTCGTGACTTGCCCGGCAGTGGCCCCCGGAGGGCAGCGGACACGATCTTGCGAGCGTGGAGGTGCCCTCCGGGGGCCGTCGAACTTTCGCTGACCGGGCCGCCCGCTGTGACTGCGGGGGGGGGGAGGCGCCTGTCTGCCAGGCACCGGCGCTGCAGCGAATCTGGAGGGTGAGTCGATCCTGCGAAACGACGGCTACCATGCGATCACGCTGCTGGACCTGGACAACCCGCTCCCGCCCGCGTGGCTGGAGCGAGCGGGGGTCGACTACCTCTACGCCTCCGCACCGCCCATCGAGCCCGGCCCCGACGGCACGCCCGCGATCGGCGAGGCGCAGCGCGAGCGCTGGGAGAAGGTCCTCGCACT
>JALGSW010000232.1 GCA_029821635.1 Candidatus Zipacnadia bacterium | reverse complement strand
CTACTCGCACGTGATGCACATCGTCTCCAACGTGATCGGCGAGCTGCGCGATGACCGCGACGCCTATGACGTGCTGCGCGCCTCGTTCCCCGCCGGGACGGTCTCGGGCGCGCCCAAGATCCGCGCGATGGAGATCATCGAGGAGCTTGAGCCGGTCCACCGCGGCCCCTACGCGGGCATCGTCGGCTACTTCAGCTTCTCCGGCGCAATGGACACCTGCATCACGCTGCGCACGATGGTCGTGAAGGGCCGCACCGTGCACTTCCAGGCGGGCGGCGGGATTGTCGCAGACTCCGACCCGGACGCGGAATACCGCGAAACGCTCATGAAGGCCGCCGCGATGCTCGACGCGGCACGGATGGCGGAGGCGGGGCTGCGCTGACCTCCCCCCCCCGACCCCCTCTCCGTTCCGGAAGAGGGGGAGGAGATGATCGTTAGGAGGCTTTCCGATGATCCTGCTGATCGACAATTACGACTCGTTCACCTACAACCTCTACCAGTACCTCTCCGAACTCGGGGAGACGGTCGAGGTGATCCGCAACGACAAGATCACGACCGGCGAGATCGCCGCGACGGCGCCCGACAGCATCGTCATCTCGCCCGGCCCATGCACGCCCACCGAGGCCGGCATCTCCTGCGAGACCATCGAGCGCTTCGCGGGCGAGATCCCGATTCTCGGCGTGTGTCTCGGCCATCAGTGCATGGGCCACGTGTTCGGCGGCGACATCGTCCGCGCGCCGCGCCTGATGCACGGCAAGACCTCGCCGATCCACCACGACGGCCGCACGATCTTCGAGGGTGTCGAGAAGCCCTTCGACGCGGTCCGCTACCACTCACTGGTGATCGATCCGCCGAGCGTCCCCGACTGCCTCGAGGTCTCCGCGCTCAGCGACCAGGACGAGATCATGGCCGCGCGCCATCGCGAGTTCGTTGTTGAGGGCGTGCAGTTCCATCCCGAGTCGATCCTGACGGCCCCCGGCAAGGATCTTCTGCGCAACTTCCTCGCGCTCGCGAAGGGCGGCGCGATGCGCAGTCCCGCCGCGCAGTGACCGCGCCGAGCGCGCTGCAACTGAGGTGACACTGATGATCAACGAGACGCTCGAGAAGGTCGTTGACGGACAGCCGGTCGATCGTATCGAGTCCCAGGCGGCGATGGCCGCGATCATGGGCGGCGAGTGCACGCCGGCGCAGATCGGCGCGTTCCTCGTGGCACTGCGCATGCGTGGCGAGACGGTCGATCAGATCTCGGGCTTCGCTGAGGCGATGCGTGAGAGCTGCGTCCGCATACGCACCAGGCACCCCGACGTGGTGGACACCTGCGGGACCGGCGGCGATGCGCTGGACACCTTCAACATCTCCACCGCCGCTGCGCTGGTCGCCGCCGCCGCCGGCGTGCCGGTTGCCAAGCACGGCAACCGCTCGGTCTCCAGCAAGTGCGGTTCGGCCGACGTGCTCACCGAACTCGGCGTGCGCATCGACCTCGAGCCGGTCGAAGTGGAGGCCTGCCTCGATGAGGTCGGCATCGGCTTCCTGTTCGCGCCCAGCCACCACCCGGCGATGAAGCACGCGATCGGGCCGCGCCGCGAGCTGGGCCTGCGCACGGTCTTCAACGTGCTCGGGCCGCTGACCAACCCCGCGGGCGCCCGCCGCCAGCTCCTGGGCGTCTTCGACCCGGCGCTGACCGAGCTGATCGCCGGGACGCTGCGCGAGCTCGGCTCCGAGCACGCAGTCGTCGTGCATGGCCTCGATGGCCTCGACGAGCTGTCCACCCTCGGGCCCACGCGCATCTCCGAACTCCGCGATGGCGAGGTGCGCACCTACGAGGTCACGCCCGAGCAGTTCGGCCTGCCGCGCGCGCACCCGCGCGATCTCGAGGGCGGCGAGCCCAAGCAGTCGGCGCAGGTGCTGCTGCACGCGCTCTCCGGCGAAGCCGGCCCGCAGCGCGACATCGTCGCGCTCAACGGCGGTGGGGCGATCTACGTCGGCGGCAAGGCCGTGTCGATCGAGGATGGCGTCGCGGTCGCGCAGGCGGCGATCGACTCGGGCGCGGCGCTGGCGACGCTCGACCGGCTGCGGGAGATGTCCCGCACGCTGGCGGAGGCACGGGCGACATGAGGCCCGCGAACGAGCTGCCCGACGTGCTGCGCCGCATACTCGCGCACAAGACAGACGAGCTCGCCGCCCGCAAGCGCGAGGCGCCGCTGGCCGACGTGCGCGCAAAGGCTGCGGAGATGCCCGTGCCGCGCGACTTCGCGGCGGCGCTGACCGGCGAGACCGTGGCGATCATCGCCGAGATCAAGCGCGCCAGCCCCTCCGAGGGCGCGATCCACCAGGGCGCGTTCGACCCGGCGGCCATCGCGCGCAGCTACGACGCGGCGGGCGCGGCGGCGCTGAGCGTCCTGACCGACGAGGAGTTCTTCGGCGGCCGGCTGGAGTACCTGACGGCCGCGCACGATGCCTGCTCCGTGCCGGTCCTGCGCAAGGACTTCGTGATCGATGAGTACCAGCTCTACGAAGCGCGCGCGGCGGGGGCGGACGCGGTGCTGTTGATCGTCGCGGCGCTGCCGCCGATCCTGCTGCGCGACCTGCTGAATCTCACGCGCGCGCTGGGCATGACGGCGCTGGTGGAGAGCCACGATGAGCGGGAGTTGGGGGGCGCGCTGGACTCGGGCGCGGAGGTCCTGGGCGTGAACAACCGCGACCTGCGGACCTTCACCGTGGACCTCGGCGTCACCGAGCGCCTCGCAGCGACGATTCCCGCCGACCGCGTGCTCGTCGCCGAGAGCGGCGTGCATACGCGTGCGGACATCGAGCGCCTCGCGCAGGCCGGCGCCGACGCGGCGCTGGTCGGCACGGCCCTGATGCGCGCACCCGACCCCGGCGAGGCCTTGCGCGCGCTGACCGGCGTAGGTCGTTCGTAGGACAGGCTTTCCAGCCTGTCAGTCGTCAGTCGTTCAGTCGTTCGTGGGACAGGCTTTCCCGCCTGTCAGGCCGTTACTTGCCACTCACTGGAGGCACACAATGACCACCCAACCGACACCCACCACCCCCGGTCGCTTCGGCCGGTTCGGGGGGAGATACGTGGCGGCCACGCTCCTCAACGCGCTGGAGGAGCTTGAGGCCGCGTTCAACGGCGCGATGGCCGACCCGGCTTTCCACGAGGAGTATCACGCGATGCTGCGCGACTACGCGGGGCGGCCGAGCCCGCTGACCTTCGCGCCGCGGCTGAGCGAACGCGTCGGCGCGCGCATCTACCTCAAGCGCGAGGACCTCAACCACACCGGCGCGCACAAGATCAACAACACGATCGGCCAGGGGCTGCTCGCGCGTCGCATGGGCAAGCAGCGCCTCATCGGCGAGACCGGCGCGGGCCAGCACGGTGTCGCCACCGCGACCATCGCCGCGCGCCTCGGCCTCCCGTGCAAGGTATTCATGGGCGTCGAGGACGTGCGCCGGCAGAAGCTCAACGTCTACCGGATGCGCCTGCTCGGCACCGAGGTCGTGCCCGTCGAGGGCCTGCAGGGCACCCTCAAGGACGCCTGTGACGCCGCCATGCGCTACTGGATGGGCGAATACGAGGACTCGCTCTACGTCTTCGGCTCGGTCGCCGGCCCGCACCCCTACCCGACGATGGTGCGCAACTTCCAGCGCGTCATCGGCGACGAGGCGCGCGAGCAGATCCTGGCCGCGGAGGGGCGGCTGCCCGACCGGCTCATCGCATGCGTCGGCGGCGGCTCGAACGCGATGGGGCTCTTCTACCCGTTCATGGCGGACACGAGCATCCGCCTCATCGGCGTCGAGGCCGCGGGCTACGGCATCGACACCGGCCTGCACTCGGCGAGCATCTGCGCGGGCAGCTACGGCGTCCTCGACGGCATGGCCTCGCTGATCCTGCAGGACGACGACGGCCAGATCCTGCCGGTGCACTCGGTGGCGGCCGGGCTCGACTACCCCGGCGTTGGCCCGGAGCATGCGTTCATGCATGAGGCGGGCCGCGCAACCTACGCCAATGTCACCGACGAGCAGGCGCTGGCGGCCTTCCGCACGCTGGCCGAGCTGGAGGGCATCATCCCGGCGCTGGAGAGCGCGCACGCGGTGGCGCAGGTGATCGCGATGGCCGACGAGCTGTCCGAGGACGAGGTCGTGATCGTGAACATGTCCGGCCGCGGAGACAAGGACTGTGAGGAGGTGGAGCGGCTCACGCACGCGTGAGCCCACCGCCATGAACCGCATACACGAAGCGTTCGACGCAGCGCCCGAGCCCGGCGCGCTTATCATCTACCTGACCGCCGGCGATCCGTCATTCGACGGCACCGTCGAGTTCGCCCTCGCCGCAGAGCGCGGTGGGGCCGACCTGATCGAGCTGGGCATCGCGTTCATCGCGCCCACCGCCGACGGCCCGACCATCCAGGCCGCCTGCAAGCGCGCGCTCGACGCCGGCTCGACCACCGCCGGCGTGCTCGACGCCGCCCGCCGCATCCGCGAGCGCTCGAGCATTCCGCTGGTGACGATGACCTGCATCAACCCGCTGATCGCCTACGGCCTCGAGCGCTTCGCGCGCGATGCGAAGGCCTCCGGGATCGACGGCGTGCTCGTGAGCGACCTGCCACCCTCCGAAGCCGCGGAATGGTGTGATATCGCCGCGCGACACGAGCTCGGCACGGTCTTCCTGGTCGCGCCCGGCAACACCGACGCGCAACTTCGCGACGCCATCGCGCTGACCACCGGCTTTGTCTACATTATCTCGCGCCCCGGCACCACCGGCGCGCGGGCGGACATCTACGAGGGCCTGCGCGCGTTGATCGAGCGCGTGGAGTCGATGGCGACCGCGCCGGCGGCGGTTGGCTTCGGCCTCTCCACCGGCGAGCAGGTAGCCGAAGTGCTGGAGGCCGCCGACGGGGCGGTCGTGGGCAGCGAGGTGGTGAGCGTGATCGCCGAGGGCGGCGATGACCTCCCCGCGCGCGTCGAGGCGAAGGTGCGCGAGCTGCGCGGCGGCTGAACGACCGCAGGCTGGAAGCCTGCGCCACGGGCAGGGCTGTGAGCTGCGCTTCCGGCCTCCCAACCAAAGCCCTGTGGG
>JALGSW010000067.1 GCA_029821635.1 Candidatus Zipacnadia bacterium | reverse complement strand
GTGGGCGCGTGCCTCGGCTGCGCAATCCCGTCCGCGGCGGGCGGCTACGTGCGCGTCTGCACCGAGGGGCCGGTCTTCGACGCCACGCAGATCGACTGGGAGAGGCTGATGAGCCGATGAGCGTAGCGCACCCCGACCTCACCGTCGAGATCGCCGGACTCACGCTGCAGAACCCGGTCATGTCCGCCTCCGGGACCTTCGGCTACGGGACCGAGTACGCCGAGTACCTCGATCTGTCGAAGCTCGGCGCCATCGTCACGAAGGCGGTCACGCTGGAGGCGCGCGAGGGCAACCCGCCGCCGCGCGTGCGCGAGACGCCCGCGGGAATGCTCAACGCCATCGGGCTGCAGAACCCCGGCGCGGAGGCGTTCATCCGCGAGAAGCTGCCGGAGTTGCGCGAGTTCGGCGTGCCGGTGATCGTGAACATCTCCGGGCGCAGCGTCGATGAGTTCACACGCCTCGCGGAGATGCTCTCGCTGGACGGCGTGGATGCGCTGGAGGTCAACATCTCCTGCCCGAACGTCGAGCACGAGGGCATGACCTTCGGCGTGGACTGTGAGATGACCGGGCGGCTGACCGAGGCCGTCTGCGCCGCGACCGACCTGCCCGTGATCGTCAAGCTCTCGCCGAACGTGACGGACATCACGGTGATCGCGCGCGCGGCCGAGCAGGCGGGCGCGGACGCGCTGTCGCTCATCAACACGCTGCTCGGGATGAGCATCGACGTGGAGCGACGCCGGCCGCACCTCGGCAACATGACCGGCGGCCTCTCCGGCCCCGCGATCCGGCCGGTGGCGGTGCGGATGGTGCACCAGGTCGCGCAGGCGGTGGATCTGCCACTCATCGGCATGGGCGGGGTGATGTGCGCGAACGATGCGCTGGAGCTGATCCTCGCAGGCGCGACCGCCGTGGCCGTCGGTACCGCGAACTTCGTCGAGCCCGCATCGATGGAGGAGGTCATCCGCGGCCTCGCCGACTACTGCCGCCGCCACCAGGTGAGGCGGATCGCGGAGCTGGTGGGGGCCGTAGCTTGACGACGGGCGGCGGGCCGGCACAGCGGCTGAGGCCCCCGCTCGCTGCGCTCGCAGAGACCTCACCCTCGCTTCGCTCGGGCGGCCCCTCCAACGGCAACGGCGCGGGGCGGTTGACCGGCCTCGGCCCCGCCAAGGTCCCGCATCTCCCCCCGGAGAAATGCCTGCGCGATCTGCACAGGCTCCGGAGGTGCCACCGCCATGCTCAGGTCCGCCCATCTCGCGCTCGCGCTGACACTCTACGCGCTCTTCTTCGTCTCATGTGCGAGCGCCGCCGAGGACGTCTCCGTGGGCCTCTCGATGGCCCGCGCTGAGGGCTGCTACGTCTCCGCCGGGGGCATCGGCCTGTGGTCGGCGCTCTGGGGCGACGACGCGCTTTACCTCGAAGCGGAGGACGCCGAGGCGCTCACGCTGGTCGAGGGCCGCGAGGTCCTCGCCGACCCCGAGTGCGCGGGCGGGGAGTGCCTCGCCTTCGTCACGAACGCGGAGTATCCGCTGACGATCGCCCAGCCCGGGCAGTACCAGGCGTGGGCGCGCACGTACCTCCCCCGGCCGGGAAGCTGGAACCACGTGGAGTCGATGGACGGGGGCGCGGAGAAGACCGTGCGCGACAGCGAGCAGTGGACCTTCGGCCGCTGGTTCTGGACGGAACTCGGCGCATACAACCTCCGCGCGGGCGACCACCGCTTCCGCCTGCACAACTACCTCGGCGGCGCGAAGATCGACTGCATCGTCTTCACCTCGGATGCGACCTTCGACCCGAAGGTCATCACCGGCGTTCCCGCGGGTCCTGAGGCCGTGACGGGAACGGTCACCTCAGGCGCGGTGCTGCCCTCGGCAGTCGAGGCGTGGCGCTCGCTCGACTGGGACGCAGACCTCAACTCCGGCTCGATCGTGGCCTCCGCATCCGTCGATGACGGTCTGACCTGGCAGGAGACCCGCGGCGGCGACCTCTCCGCGCTGGCGGCCCGGGGTGACGGCGGGGATGCGTTGCTCGTGCGCTTCGAGCTGGCCGCGGGCGCTCAGGGATCACCCATCCTGCACTCCGCGACAGTGGGCCTCACGATCGCCGACGACGCCGAGGTCGCAGTGCAGAACGAGCACTACCGCGTCCTGATCGCGCGGCAGACCGGCCGCCTCGCGGGCATCGAGAATCGCGCGCGCGGCATCGCCTGCACGCCCCTGCACCTGCAGCAGCCGATCGTGGGCCTGGCCGTTCGCGAGCCCGGCGCGCATGAGATGACCGCCATCGCCCCCGACGAGTTTGCGTTCGAGGGCCTGCGCGAGACCGAGGGCGGCCGCGCGGGCGCGCGGGCACAGATCGACTACTCCGCGCTCGACGGGAGCATCCGCGTACGCGTGGCGATGACCGTCGGCGCTTCGGCGCTGTGCGACTGGGAGATCACGGTGGACAACCGCAGCGCGCTGGAGGTCATCCGCATCGACTTCCCGCTCGTGGGCGACGCGGCGATCGGCGACTACCGCGACGACCGCTTCGTGCTGCCGCACACCGGCGGGCGCATCATCGACCAGCCCGCGACCGACAAGCCGTGGTCGAGCACCTACATGGGCGACGGCTCGATGAGCTTCATCGACCTGTGCGATGCCGAGGCGGGCCTGATGCTGCACATGATGGACCAGACGCTGCGCGACACGGAGATGGAGTGCGCGCCCGCGGCCGGTGCCGAGAGCGTGGACCTCGCAATGCGCACGCACACGCTGGTGCGGCCCGGCGCGAGCGTGCGGCGCAACTACCGCATCGGCGTGCACGCCGGCGACTGGCACTGGGCGGCGGACAGATACCGCGAGTGGGCGCAGGGCTGGATGGAGCCCCCGCAGAACCCCGAGTGGTTGCAGTGGTGCGACGGCTGGTTGGGTGCCAGCGGCGTCCCGTTCGACAGCATGACCGGCCGCCTCGCCCAGGCCCGTCTGCAGGGCATCGACTACCTGCAGTACTGGGGGCAGATGGCCGATGGCATCGACCAGTGTTGCGGCAACTTCTACTGGCCCGCGCCCGCACTCGGCGGCGCCGAGGGCTTCGCGGCAGGCGTGGCCGCGACGCAGGCTGCGGGCGGCCACGTGACCGGCTACATGAACTGCCGCACCTGGACGCGCGACGCCCCCATCAACGACACGCTCCGGCTCACGCCCAAGACGGCGCTGCCGCAGGAGGCGCTGGACCTCATCCACGGCCTCGACTGGTTCGAGCGCTGGCGGCTCTACCCGCTCAGCGGCGAGCCCGTGCCCTACACGCTCGGATGGTTCATCATGTGCCCGTCCTCGACGGGCTTCCAGGAACATCTGCGCTTCTGGATCGCGGAGATGTACGCGAAGCGCTTTGGCACCGATGGAGTCTACATCGATCAGACCGGCGCGTCGCGCTCGATGCCCTGCTACAACCTCGAGCACGGCCACGATGACATCGGCGTCTGGGGCATGGGCAACGTGGAGATGCTGCGGACCTCGCTCGAGGCGGCGCGCGAGACCAACCCCGAGTTCATCATCGCCATCGAGGGTGCCGGCGACGCGCTCGGGCAGTACGCGAACCTGCACCTGATCTCCGGCCTGTGCACGAACCCGGAGGTCTTCCACTACACCTTCCCGGACTACATCCTCATCAGCGGCATGTCGAACAACTCAGCTCTGACCTACAATCAGCGCATCACCCGCGCGTTCCTCAACGGCGACCGCTTCGACAGCCGCGTCGAGAGCGCCGGTATGCACTCGGCGCTCAGGCTGCGCCGGCGTATCAAGCAGTGGCTCTACCCCGCGCGCTTCATGGACACGATCGGGCTGAGCGTCTCCAGCGAGGACGTGCTGGCGCGCTGGAACCTGTGCAGCGAGGAGGGCGAGCGCGCCCTGGTCATCAACTTCGACAACGAGCAGCAGGTCGCGGACGCGGTCTGTTCGCTGGAGTTGCCCGCCGGCTACGAGCAGCCCCGGCGGCTGTTCGTCTTCGACCGCGAGGGCGGCGTGCGCGCCGAGGAGCCGCGCGTCATCGGCGGCGTGCTGCAGTTCGACGTGCCCGCCAGCACGATCTCATCCGCGCTCGCGCTCTACGAGACGCTGCCCGAGCACGCAGTGGACGTGTGGCAGGCGGTGCAGGGCGACGCGCCCGTGAGCGACCTCCTCGACCTGCGCGCGGCGAACCTGAGCGACGCGCCGGTGACAGCGACCGTGACGCTGGACGCGCCCGAGCCGCTCACGATCGCGGGCAGCCCGTGCGAGCTGACCATCCCCGCCGGCGGCACGGCCGAGTTGCGGGTGCCGGTTGAGGGTGCGGAGCTGCTGGAGCAGCCGACGCCGGTGACGCTGCGCGTGAGCTGGCCGGGCGGTGAGCGGGAGAGCATCGCCGAGCTGCGGCCGCTGATGCTGAATCCCGCGCTCGCGATCGACGCGGACCACGATGACACGCCCGACTACTGGCTGGCCGGCGGCACGAAGAACAGCTTCCCGCGCGGCGTTGAGGACGGCGCGGCGTGGTTCCAGGGGCTTGAGGGACAATACCTCTACCTGCGCCAGGACGTCCCGCTGAAGCCGAGTACAGAGTACACGTTCAGCGCCGAGATCATGCGCACCGCGGGCGTGGGCAACGTTTCGGCGGCGGTGGTCGAGCACCTCGATACCGGCGGCCTGCGCCTGCACGGCGTCGGCGAGGAGGGTGCGCCCGATCGCTGGGAGCGCTTTGAGACGACCTTCACGACCGGCGCGGAGTTCCGCAACGTGATCGTCTACCTGTACAACACGCACTCGACCGTCCGCGCGTGGTTCCGCAACCTTGAGCTGAGGGAGAACTGAACTCCCGCCGAGAGGACGACTGCCGATGTCAGGCGCCAGCAATCCGCCGCGCGGCTCCGACGTGAAGCCGGTCCGCAATGATGGTCCGAACGTGCTGATGGTGATGGCCGACCAGCACCGCACCGACTGGATGGGCTGCGCCGGGGCCGAGTGGGTGCACACGCCGAACCTCGACGCTCTCGCGGAGCGTGGGACGCGCTTCACCCGCGCGGCCTGCAACTCGCCGCTGTGCGCGCCCAGCCGGGCGGCGCTCGCCAGCGGCCGGCGCTGCAGTGAGATCGGCGTGATGAACAACGCGCACCTCTTCCCCTACGACGTCCCAACGTACTACCAGCACCTGCGCGCCGCGGGCTACCGCGTCGGCTGCGTCGGCAAGACCGACCTACACAAGATCGACCACTGGGAGGGCGTCCACGGCGACCGGCCGCTCATGCAGCACCTCGGCTTCACCGATCCGACGGAGACTGAGGGGAAGATGAGCGCCGCACGCATGTGGGACGACGGCCCCGTCTGCCCCTACCAGCACTATCTCGCCGAGCGCGGCCTGCTTGAGCGCTTCATCGAGGACTACTCGCACACGCGCAAGGGGCAGCCGGCGTGGTACGCGGCCGACAGCGTCCTGCCCGCGGAGGCCTTCCATGACGAGTGGATCGGACGCACCGCCTGCGACTTCCTGCGCGAGGCGCCCGCGGAGAGCCCGTGGCACTACTTCGTGAGCTTCGTCGGGCCGCATGACCCGTGGGACAGTCCCTCGAAGTACATGACGCCCTATCGCGACGCGCCGATGCCCGGCGCGATCACCGACTCTATGGAGGGCAGGTCCGCCTGGCAGCGCGAGCGCGCAAAGCGCATGACCGACGGCATGTCCGCCGAAGACCTCGCCGAGGTTCAGCGGCAGTACTGCGGGATGGTCGCGCTGATCGACACGTGGCTCGGGCGGATGGTCTCGGTGCTGAAGAGCCGTGGCATGTACGAGGACACCGTCATCGTCTACTGCGCCGATCACGGTGAGTTGCTGGGCGACCACCGACTCTTCACCAAGCAGTCCTACTTCGAGAGCTCGGTGCGCGTGCCGATCATTGCGGCCGGTCCGGGCGTCGAAGCACAAGGGGACTGCGACGCCCTGGTCGAGCTGTTCGACCTCGCCCCGACGGTTCTCGACCTCGCGGGCGCCGAGCCGCTGCCGGAGATGACCGCGCGCTCGCTCATGCCCGTACTCTGCGGCGAGAGCGCCGAACATCGCGACTACCAGCTCAGCGAGCTGGGCAACTCCGAGGGCAACGCCGCCTCGCGGATGGTCTTCGATGGCCGTCACAAGCTGATCGAGCGCGCCGGGGACATCGCGCAGCTCTACGACCTCGCCGACGATCCGACCGAACAGCTGAATCTCGCCGAGCGCGAGCCGGCAACCGCATCCGACCTGCATGACCTGCTCACCGACGAGCTTGGCCCGATGGAGGACCACTGACATGCGCATCGCACTGCTCCTGACGCTTACCGCGCTCACTCTGACCGCGCCCGTCCTCGCGCAGGACCTTACGCCGAACCCGAGCTTCGAGGAGGGCGAGGGCGACCAGCCCGCGGGGTGGTTGCGCGAGGCCAGCACCATTGGGCGTATCTGGGCGGATGATGAGGCGCACTCCGGCGCGCGCAGCCTGAAGATCGAGTGGACGGATGAGCCGGGCCCGACGCTGTCGTGGACCTCGGAGATGATCCCGGTCACCGCGCCCGGACAGCAGTTCGTGCTGTCCATCTGGGCGAAGCTCGAGGACGTGGGGGGCCGCAACGGCGCGTTCATCGGCTTCTATCACACCGATGAAAACGGCGAGCGCATCGGGCAGAGCGGCGGCATCACCATCGGCGGCGCGGGCGACGTGGTGGAGAGCTACGACTGGCGGAAGTTCATCTGCGCCAGCGCGACCACGCCCGAGGTCAAGGGCGTCCGCATCAACGTGCGCCTCTACGGCGCGCGGGGCACCGCATGGTTCGACGACGCGAAGGTCGACAGCTTCACGCCGACACCGATCGACGCCCCGCGGCCGCTGCGCTACGGCGTGCGGATGAGCGCGGGCGACTGCGCGATCGTCTCCAGCGGCGGCGGCGATGCGCAGGCCGCCGCGATCCACGACGCGCTCACCGCGAAGGGCGTGGACGCGCCGATCGTGCCGAGCGGCGACGTTGACCTCGACAGCGAGACGCGCGATGTGATCGTGCTGGGCAACCTCGCCACGAGCAAGGTCGTCGAGCAGCTCTACATCGGCTCATACACCTACGAGGACCTCTACTACCCCGGCGGCGGAGGCTATGTGCTGCGGCCGCTGGTCGATCCGCTGGGCAGCGGCGGGAACATCCTCGTGGTCGGCGCATCGGATGACGCGGGCCTGCAGGCGGGCGTCGAGGCGCTGCTCCCGCTCATCGCGCAGGCGGACGGCGTGCTGGAGATGCCGCTGGTCGTGCAGACCGGCGAGGGCTACCGGGGGACCTCGATGCTCCCGTGGGGCTCCAGCGGCGGCCGGCGGGAGATGTCCGCGGCGGTGCGTTACCTCAAGGAGGCCAACGAGCAGGGGCTCGCCGACTACCGCGAGATGATGCTTACCTTCGCCCGCGACGTGGACAAAGACCTCGCGAACCGCGACAACGCGCAGCACCTCACGTGGATCACGCGCAGCCGGTCGTGGGACCTGATGGAGCCGTACGCGGGTTTCACCGACGAGGAGCGGCTGGCGATCATGCAGGCCGTGCTCAAGACCATGCGCTCCGATCAGGGCTACTCCTACGTCACCGGGCGCGGCGGCAAGGCCACCAAGGAGAACCACGCGACCCGTGGCGCGCAGGCGTTCTACTACGGTTGGCGCTACTTCAACAAGTACTTCGGCGAGCAACTCGGGGGCGAGGTGACCGCGTGGCGCTACGCGCTGCAGGAGTTCTGGCGGTGGCCCTTCTCCAGCGCGCGCAGCTACGAGGACTCGCTCTCCCAGCACGCCCTCGGCGGCAGCATGGACAATACGCTGGACATCGCGCTGCAGGAGCCTGAGTGGTCGCGAGAGTGGCTCGCCTCGGGCCTCGCCCATCGCATGGGCGAGCGCTGCATCGCGATCAGCAACAATATGGGTCAGACGGTGATGCTCGGCGACGTGAACGCCAGCGACCACTCCACGAGCGTCTGGTCGAAGCTCGCGTATGCGCTGGGCGACGGTCGCTACACGTACATGGTCGAGGAGCGCATGCCACGGGGCACCAGCACCGACGAGCCCCTACGCGGCTTCAACGCCGGCGTCGAGCCCGAACTGCCGGCCGATCACCTCGGCCTGACCGTCATCCCGGCCGACGAGCTGTTCTTCACCACGGCCCTGCGCAACCACGAGGGCGTCGAGCTGGAGGACGCCTTCGACAAGCTCAGCTTCCGCGCCGGCTTCGACGACAACGACGAGTACCTGATGATCGATGGCACCGCGGGCGGCTCACACTCCTACGACGACGCGAACTCCATCGGCGAGTTTTCCGCCAACGAGCGCCGCTGGCTCATGGAGATCGACATCTTCAACGGGCCCACGATGGCCTTTCACAACGCCGTCACCGTCGCCCAGGGCGGCCTCGGCTCGGAGATCCCGCCGCAGGCGGCGGAGATGGTCGATCGCGCCGATGGCGACGGCTGGGCCTACTCCGCCACGCGCCTGCCGCACTACAACGGTGTCGGCTGGACGCGCCACACGCTCTGGATGCCCGGCGCATACACGGTCGTGCTCGATGAGATGACCGCCGAGGAGCCGGGCGACTACTCATTCGTCGCGGGCTGGCGCAGTGTGGGCGCACCGACGGTGGAGCCCGGGCGCTTCGAGTCCGCGCAGGATGACACGGCTCGGGCGCCGGTGCAGGTCAGCGGCGCGACACTCTACGAGACCATGACGGCCAACTCGGACAAGGTCGCCCGCGTGATGCCCGACTACGACGCGCTGCTCTACCGCGCCGAGGAGCCAGGCGACTTCATCGATGCCGCGATCGACGTGGTCACCGCCGGCCGCTACAACGTGGTGATCGAGTCGCTCGCCTACTCCGGCCGAGGCATCGTCCAGGTCTCCGTCGACGGCGAGCCCGTCGGCGAGCCGATCGATCAGTACCGCGGCATGCAACCTGCCGTCATCGAGAGCGACCTTGGCGAGCATGAGTTCGCCGCCGGCGACCACGTCCTGCGCTTCGAGACGGTCGGGCGCAACCCGCAGTCCGACGGCTCCTACTTTGCGATCACCGCGGTGAAGCTCTACCGCCCCGGCGAGCGGGCGCAGATGGCCACCACCGGCAGCAATCGCTTCGAGCTCGCGTGGCCTGCGGAGGTGCCCGCGACCTTCTCCCGCGACACCGAGACGCTGGGCAACTACCTCCCGATCAACCCGCACCGCGACCAGGCGCTCAACATCGTCGAACAGTCGATGAGCCGCGAGCTGGCCGAGGGCGAGTCCGCGTGTTTCGTCAACGCCTTCTGCGCGTGGCGCGACGACGACCCCGACCTTCAGGTCCGGCGGCTCGATGAGCACTCGGCGCTGGTGCGCCACGCGGGCGAGGTCGCGCTCGTGGGCGCATCGGCCGATGGCGCGGAGGCGCAGGCCGGGCCGGTGCGCGCGTCGGGCAAGCTCTTCCTCGTGAGCCCCTCACGCGTGGTCCTGCACGATGCGCAGGCGTCGCTTGATGGCGCGGCCCTCGCCGATGGCGCCGCGCCCGGCGATGCCCTTGCGGCTCCGCTGCAGGTCGCATGGGAGCAGGCGGGCGCGGGTGGCGCTGCGGGCGACGATCGCTGGGCCGGCATTCCGGCCGCGCAGGCGGACACGCTGGCCGAACTGGGCGCTCAGCCGCTCTCCGTGGCGGCCGTCGCCGGCCCCGGCGGGATGCAGGTGGCCACGGGTATGATCGATGGCGCGGTGGCGCGCTTCGACGCCTCGGGGCAGCCGTCCGGCACGATGCAGGCCGGGGGGCCGGTGCACGCGCTCGAACCCGCGGACCTCGACGCCGACGGAGCGCAGGAGCTGATCGTCGGCTCCGATGACGAGTACCTCTACGCGCTCGGGCCGGACATGAGTGAGCTGTGGCGCCACCGCGTGGACTTCCTGCGCGACGAGCAGCCGTGGAGCTGGTGGACGCTGGGCAGCTCGAAGGTGCGCGCGATCCACGCCACGAACATCGTCGGTGACGCGCGACCGGAGCTGATCGTCGGTGCGGGCAACATGCGCCTGCAGGCCTACGACGCCTCCGGCGAGCTGCTCTGGCGCTATCGCACCGATCACGGCATCCCGACCACGATCACCAACGCCGACCTCTACGGCGACGGCCGGAACCTCGTGCTGGCGGGCAACGGTCTGACCTCGTCCAGCGGGATGACCTGGGTGCTCGATGAGACCGGAGAGATGCTGCACCGCTACTACAACGGCTCGTGGTGCACATCGCTCCCGGCAATCGCCGTCGGCGACCTCGACGGCGACGGCGCGAACACGGTCTTCACCGGCAGCAACCGCGGCCACGTTCGCGCCTACGCGCCCGACCAGGAGTACCCGACGGAGCTGTGGCTGCGCAACCTCACGCGGCCGATCCGCTCGCTCACCGTCGTCCCGCGCGCCAACGACAGTGTGATCGCGGTCGGCTCCGACAGCGGCTACCTGTGCGCGTTCGACCAGGCTGGCGAGATGGCGTGGGGCGTCGGCCTCTCCAGCGCGATCCCGTTCACGGCCATGATGGCCGGGGGCGACGGGCCGCTGCTGGCGGCGGGCTGCCGCGACGGGCGCGTGTTCTTCGTAACGCTCGACGGACAGATCGCCTCGACCGCCGATCTCGGCGGTGTGCTGGAGGCGATGGTGGTCGCGGACGTGGATGGCGACGGCGCGGACGAGGTCGTTGCGGCCACGTCCGGGCCCGATCGTGTGCTGGTCGTGAAGCCGGGCGACTGAGGTCGCAGGGCTGAGCCTCGGAGGTGCGCTGATGGACCGTCGCGAGTTCCTCGGGCTGAGTATGATGGCAGGCGGGGCGATACTGATGTCACGACGCGATGCAGGCCTACACGCACAGACCGCGCCCGACGGCGCGCCCAACGTGCTCTTCATCCCGGTCGATGACATGCGGCCGCAGCTTGGGTGCTTCGGCCACGAACGCATGATCTCGCCCAACATCGACCGCCTCGCGGCCGAGGGCACCGCGTTCCTGCGCACGCACTGCCAGCAGGCCGTCTGCGCGCCATCGCGCGCGAGCCTGCTCTCGGGCCTGCGGCCCGACTCCACGCGCGTGTGGGACCTCAACACGCCGCTGCATGAGACGCGGCCGGAGATCGCGACGCTCCCCCAGCATTTCCGCGCGAACGGCTACAGCGCGCTCTCGCTCGGCAAGGTCTACCACCATCGCGTGAAGGACGATCCTGAGGGCTGGAGCGAGCCGCCGTGGGGCGGGAAGAACAGTACGCATGGCTCGGAGGAGCTGCGGCGGGCGCGCAGGGAGGCCAACGCAGCCGCCCGCGCCGCCGGTCGCCGCTCGAGTTGGCGCGGCCCGGCCACCGAGGCCCTCGACGTGCCTGACGAGCAGTTCGGCGACGGTGCCCTCACGGTGAAGGCGCTCGAGGAGATGCAGCGCCTCGACGGGACCCCCGAGCCGTTCTTCCTCGCGGTCGGCTACCACCGCCCGCACCTGCCCTTCGCCTGTCCGCAACGCTACTGGGACATGTACCCCGAAGACAGCATCGACCTCGCGGACAACCCGTTCGCGCCAAAGGACTGCCCGGAGATCGCGCTGCACAACTGGGGCGAGCTGCGCCAGTACTTCGACATCCCCCGCGAGGGGCCGCTGCCGGAGGAGACCGCGCGCGAGCTGATCCGCGGCTACTACGCCTGCGTGACCTTCATCGACGCGCAGGTCGGGCGGCTGCTCGATGAGCTGGAGCGGCTGGAGTTGCGCGACAACACCATCGTCTGCCTGTGGGGCGACCACGGCTGGCAGCTCGGCGAGCACGGGCTGTGGTGCAAGCACGCGAACTTCGAGACCTCGACGCACTCGCCACTGCTTATGAGCGCGCCGGGCCAGGCGGCCGCCGGCCGGCCGACCGAGGCGCTCTGCGAGTTCGTGGACATCTACCCGACGCTGTGCGAGCTGGCGGGGCTGGCGCTGCCCGCGCACCTCGAGGGAACGAGCCTCGCGCCGCTGATGGACGACCCGGCGCGGCCGTGGAAACGCGCGGCGTTCAGCCAGTACCCGCGCGGCGGCGCGATGGGCTACTCGATGCGCACCGACCGCTACCGCTACACGGAGTGGCAGGCGCAGCGCGGTGCGGGCGAGACCGTCGCGACGGAGCTGTACGATCACGAGGCCGATCCGGGCGAGAACGTGAACATCGCGGGCGCTGCTGAAAGCGCCGCGCTCGTGCAGGAGCTGTCGGCGATGCTGGCGGCGGGCTGGCAGGGGGCGCTGCCGGCGGGCAACGGCTGACAGGCTGGAAAGCCTGTCCTACTAACGACGACGGCCACGTCTCTGTCAGCCGCTGCCGTCAGCGGTAGAACGGCACGGCCTTCTCCGCGTTCACTTCATCTCGCAGCACCGCGAGTTGCTCGTCACTCAAGTGCGAGAACGCGAACAGGCAGTACCCGCGGATGCCCATCGCGCGCACGAGGTCGATCTGCTCAAGCACCAATTCCGGCGGACGCGAGCTCACGGCCGTGCCCGCCCGCTGGTAGAGCGACAGCCCCGTCACCAGCATGTCGTCATCATCGAGCGCCTCAAGGAACTCCCGCTCGTTCGCGCGCACCTGCAGCGACTGCATCGCGTAGTCCATCGGGATGACCACGTCGAGCCACCCCTGGCGCGCCCACTCCGCCGAGTCCTGCCCCTGCCGCGCACCGCTCGCCAGGTTGCTGAAGACCGCCGCGGTGAGGATCGCGTCGGGGTTCACTTCGCGCACGCCCTCGGCGGTCCGCTGCACGATGTCCCCGATCGCCTCGCGGTGCCACGCGGTCCACTGCTCGTCGGTCGCCTCGGTCAGCGGCACGTCAAACTGCGCCTCGAACTCCGCGCGGCAGTCGGCGCAATAGCAGTCCTTCATCACGCGAATGTAGTCGTGGTGGATGCCGTCCACGTCGTAGTCACGCGCGATGCCGACCATCAGCGCCACCATGAAGTCGCGGTACTCCGGCCGATGCGCATCGGCGGGAAGGCTCTCGACCGAGCCGTCCTCGCCGACGAGGTCCACGTTCCTGCCGAACTGCTGCTCGAACCACGCGCGGAATTGACGGTCGCGGTAGGTCGTGCAGAACCACGGGTGCACCTCGATCCCGGCCGCGTGCGCCCCCTCGACCAGGTACGCGAGCGGGTCGAACTCAGCCCACTTCTCCTCGGTCCAGGGCATCAGCGCGCTCTTCGCCATGAAGTTGTTGCGCACGAAGATGTCCGCGAGGATCGCGTTGAGCCCCGCCTCGCTGCAGCGCTCGACCAGTAGATCGATCTTCTCCGCGCTCTCCATGTCCGACGGGGAGGCCCAGATTGCGCGCGTCTCGCGGATCACGCCGTCGGCGTTGCGGGGCAACTCGTAGCCCTGCTGCGCCACCTGCATCTCCGCGGCGGCCACCTGGCCCTCGCCACGCGCGTACGTCTCGTTGATCTCCGGCCACGCCGGGCCGTCGGGCGTGACGACCGCGACCTGCCCGGCGACCGCTATCTCATCCGGAAGCTCCTCGGGCAGCGTCGCGCGCATCCAGCCGGTCGGCTCGCTCAGCAGCCCCCACTCGGTCTCCAGCGGCATCTCCCATGCGCCCGCCGTGACCTTGAGAGGCACGTTGACCACGGGGAGGGTGTCGCCCTGAGCGTCGGTCACGGTGACGCGCACGCGCAGCGGCCCGCCCGCCTCCCACGTGGATTGGAACTCCTCGACCTGCACCGTGTAGCTGGTGAGGTCGGCGAGCGTGAAGGTCAGACTGCGCGCGACCTGTTGGCTGTCGAACCACGGGGGCGGGCTGGTGATGTCGATCCATGGGCCGCCGCCCGCGGGCGCGATCAGGAAGTAGTAGTGTCCACGGATCCCGACCAGCCCGCGTGCGGGCTTCGGGCCATACTTGTCCGGGCCGAACCAGCCGCGCAGGTCCTCGGGCGCCGCGGTGTGCTCGCCGGGCTCCGAGAGGTCGATATCCTCGCGCGTGTAGAGCGCCGACATCGTCTCGTCGGCGAAGTTGTAGAGCCGCCAGAACTCGGTGCCCATGCTCGAGCTGAGCGCGATCGGCGCGGGTTCGAGCACGTCGTAGTCGATCGCGAGCGGCATGACCAGCGCGTCGCCGCCGTCGTAGTGCAGGACCTGTCCGCCGACGCTCGCGCGCAGGAAGCGCACCTCGCCGCCCGCGTCGTAGACGGGCCTGCCCTCGGCCCCGCGCCCGGTCACGTCGAGCACGTCCACGTCCTGCGCCACCGTCGCGACCGTCGCGAGGACCGCCAGAAGACAGACCGCTCGTCGCATCATCAGAATCACCTGCGCGCCGGGGCGCGCCCTTGGAGTGAGCTCGTGGGCACTACTTGCGCGCGGCGGGCGGCAATTCCTTCAGGCTCGCGATCCGCCGTTCACTGCGTCTACTTGATCGCACCCGCGCCCAGCCCCCGCACGAGGTGCCGCTCGACCAGCAGGAACATCGCCACCACCGGGAGCGTGGCCAGCAGCGACGCCGCCATCAGCAGATGCCACTGCGCCCCGTACTGGCCGATGAAGCCCGGGATCGCCACCGTCAGCGGCCGGAACTGGTCGCTCGGGACGAAGGTGAGCGCGAAGACGAATTCGTTCCAGGCGGTGATGAACGCGAAGATCATCGTCGTCACCACGCCCGGCTTGCAGATCGGCAGCAGGACCTTCGTAAGCGCCTGCCAGCGGGAGCAGCCGTCGATCAGCGCCGCCTCCTCGATCTCATGCGGCACCGTCGAGAAGTAGCCGGTCAGCAGCCAGACGCTGAAGGCCAGCCGGCAGGCGGCGTCGGCGAGGATCAGCGCGATGAAGCAGCGCCAGCCCTCCAGCAGACCGTAGTGCGTGAACTCCGAGAACAGCGCGATGATGAGCACGATCGGCGAGAACATCTGCGTGGTGAGCACCGTGAAGAGCGCCGCGCGCCTGCCGCGGAAGCGCAGTCGCCCGAGCGCGTAGCCTGCCGGGATTGCGCAGGCGAGTACGAGCAGCATGGCGCCGACGGCGATGATCGTCGAGTTGAGGAAGAAGCGCGCGAGCGGCATCGCGCGGAAGACCTCGACGAAGTTCTGCGGCTGAGGGTGCTTCGGGATGACCGTGAACTCGCGCGAGGATATCTCCTGCGGCGCCTTGAGCGCGCCCGAGAGCATGAGCACGTAGGGCAGCAGGATGACGACGATGACCGGCGCGAGGCCGATGCCGAGCACGGTTCGCTGCATGCGGGAAGAGATCACATCCGCTCAACCTCCTCGCGCCCGAAGATCAGCGAGTAGACCACCGCGAAGATCATCAGCACCGCGAAGGTGAGCACCGCCATCGCGTAGCCCTGGCCGAACTCGCGCTGGTTGATGGCGACGCGGTACATCCACGTGACGATGATGTGCGTCTGATTCGCCGGTCCGCCCTCGGTCAGCACCCAGATGATCGGGAACGAGTTGAAGATGTAGATTACGTTGAGCACGACCGCGACGAGCAGGACCGGCTTGAGCATCGGCAGCGTCACCGCGCGGAAGCGGTGCCAGGCGTTGGCGCCGTCGATGAGCGCGGCCTCGTAGAGCTCGTCGGGGATCGACTGCAGCCCCGCCAGCAGCACCATCGAGCTGAACGGGATCGAGACCCAGATGCCGACCGCGATCAGCGAGGCGAATGCCAGCTCGGGCCGCGCCAGCCACGCGGGCGGCATGTCCATGATGTGCCACTCGCGCAGCAGGCCGTTGATCGGCCCCTGCGTGGGGTGCAGGAGGAACTTGAAGATCGCCGAGGTGATGACCAGCGAGGTCGCCCACGGCAGCAGGACGATCGCGCGCCACAGCCGCCGGCCGGGCAGGCGTTCGTTGAGCGCCAGCGCGACGAACATCGAGATCAGCAGCGTGCCGCCCACGACCGCGACCGTCCACAGAGCCGTCTGTGGGAGTATCTCGTGCACGAAGACCGGCTCGTCGAAGAGCTTGCGGAAGTTCGCGAGGGTGCCGAACGTGCCGGGGATGCCCTTCCGGTCCACCTCGCACACGGACGCGTAGAAGGTGCGCAGGATCGGGTAGAAGACGACCGCCGTCAGCAGGAGGGCGCTGGGCGCGAGGAAGATCGCGGCCAGCAGCCCGTCACGTCGTCGGCTCACGTGATGCTCCTCTATGTGGCGTGCGGTTGAGTGATGCCGGCGCGATTCCAGCACAGAGGGACGACGCACGGGCGAGACGCCCGTGCCACGGGTGGGCCGGAACGTAGCACGAGGCTCCCGCCGCCGCAGTCCCGCGTCCTAGCCTTCCGCCAGTATCGCGTTCACCCGCTCGGCGGCATCATCCAGCGCCTCCTGCGGCGTCTTCGTCTGAAGCTGCGCCTCCTGCATCCCCACGATGACCTCGTCGGAGATAGCCTTCCAGCGCGGGTGCAGCGGCACGAAGCGCGCGTCCGGCAGCAGGCTCATCAGCAGGCTCCACTGCGGGCTACTGGTGATGTACTCGCTCTCCGCGACCTCCTTCAGCTCGGGGAGCATCCCGAAGGTCTTCGCCCACTCCAGACGCAGCTCGGGATTGTAGAAGAACTCCACGAAGCGCCACGCCGCGTCCTTTGCTTCGCAGGACTTGAAGATGACCAGGTTGTCGGTCACCGCCATCGTGACCTGTTCCCTGTTCGCGGGGATCGGCGCCAGCTCGTAGTTGAGGTCGGGCACTTCCTTCTCCAGCATCCCCCAGAACCACGGGCCGGTGATCACCATCCCGAGGCTCCCGGCCTTGAACAGGTCCTGCAGGTCCTGGCGGCCGTAGGCGGGGGTGTCCGGCTCAGTGATCTGATGCGTGTGGATCAGATCGACCATGAACTGCAGCGCCTCGACGCCCGCGGGCTCGTTGAAGGCCGCGCGCGTGCCATCCTCGCTGAGGATCCGGCCACCGTTGGCCCACAGGAAGTAGTAGAAGTAGACGTCCGTCTCTGTCTCGCGGCCCTGTACGCCGAAGCCGAAGATGCCGTTCGCGCGGTCGGCGGCGCGCCGGCCGACCTGCACCAGCTCGTCCCACGTCCCTGGCGGCTCAGCGACCAGGTCGGTGTTGCAGTAGAGCGCGCGGGCGGACATCGCGATCGGCAGACCGTAGAGGGTGTCCTGGTAGGTCGCGCCGCGCAGGGCTTTGGGCACGAAGCGGTCGAGGAAGTCCTCACCGGCGAACTGATCGAGCGGCTGGACCACGTCGAGGTCCACCAGTTCAGGCAGCCAGATCGTGGCGATGTTCGCCAGATCCGGGGCGTTCTCGGCGCTAATGAGCGTGGAGAGCTTCTGGAAGCCCGCCTGCCAGTCGATGACCTCGATGGATATGTCGACGTCGGGGTTGGCCGCCTCGAACTCACGCTCGATCTTGTCCATGAACGGGCGCGTGTTCGTGTCGTACTCCATCGCGAGGAAGCGCAGTGCGGTCTTCTCACCCGCATCGGCCCCGATGGCTCCCGCCCCCGCGTCCATGCCCACCTCGGCAGACTGCTGTCGCGCGCAACCTGCGACGAGTGTCACCGCAATCGCTGCGACCATCACTACCATCGCCCAGCGCCTCATGAGCCTGCACCTCGCTCGTGGGTCCTGTCGTTGGAGGTGCATTTCACGCTGAGGGGCAGGCAGTCCTCCCTCGGGCCCGAGCGGTCGCCGTCGTTCTCCCCCTCTCCCGCTTGAAACCGCGTCGTTTACGGTTTCCAGGGAGAGGGGGCCGGGGGGTGAGGCCACCGTTGTCGTTCACGGCACGCCCACCACCTGCTCCGCGTCCGTCTCCGCGCAGGTATACGCGATCGTCGCCATCCGCCGCTCGCCGTCCCACGACCACGCGTCCGCGGGAAGCGTCTCGCCGTTCAGCGTCACTGCCTGCGGCCGCTCGTCGGTAGCGAGGATCAGCACGCACTCCTGCCCCACCGGTCCGCGTGTGACGACCGTGCCATCGGCGCGCTCCTGCCACTTATGCGTGCTGGAGACCACGCGCAGGTCGGCGCCGTCCAGCGGCCGCAGCATGTACACGCGGTAGCCGTAGCCGCCGAGCGCGCAGTCGATCCCCGCGCGCAGTTCGTCGGCGGTGATGCGCCGCGCTCCCGCGCCGTCGGGTTGTTCGCTCATCGCGCACTGGTCGGCGTCCCAGCCGAACTCGCGGACATCGACGCGGAAGGTCGTGTCGCGCGGCTCGTCGGACTCGGGGTTCGCGACCACCACGTAGGCCTCATCCTCGCCGAAGTAGGCGGCTGCGCGGACGTAGGGGTCGTCGCTGCGCACCGCCGTCTGGTGCAGGTGGTCCATGAAGGTCACGCGCGAGAAGTCTACCGAGCGGAAGCGTGCGAAGAGCTCGAAGTAGCGATCCAGCACCTCCTGCGACCAGCCGGTGAACGAGTACGGGAAGAGGCCCTGCAGCGCGAGCTTGCACAGAATCTCGTCGGTGTCGATCAGCCGCGGCCCCTCCGCCCGGCGCTCGCGCGGATTCAGCCCGCCGATGCTGCACACCAGCGACTTCGTGCAGGTGTCGCGGCGGCTCGCACCCACGAACGTGTTCAGCGCCGTCAGCTCATCCAGCGGCAGCCAGTAGGGGTGCGCGTAGTGCTCGAAGACCACCGAGCCGTCGAGGTAGCTGTCGATGACCGTGTTCGCCTGGTGTCCGCGGTGGCCGATGAGCATCCCGTCCTCGCCGAGCAGCTCGCGCGTGCCCTCGAGCGTCGCCATCAGGCCATCGACGGTCGAGTGCGGGACCGGCCCGTGCGCGGCGGTCTCGCAGTTGTAGATGCTCACGAAGTCATAGTAGAGGCCATCATAGCCGCCCTCGTCGAGCAGCCTGCGCGCCCCGGCGAGGTAATGCTCGCGCCACTGCTCCGAAGCCGCGCAGGCGACATTGCCCGCGGGCGGCATCACGCGCCAGTCGTCCCAGTGTTCGGCATCGGCGGGATTCTGCTGGTTCATCGGCAGGAAGTAGAGGTAGGGGATGATCTCCAGCCCGTAGCGATGGCAACGCTCGACGAGGTCGCGCGAGCCGACGGTGGCGCGCTCCCAGTCGGTGTCGCGCCCGGTGCGGATGGGGTCACTGACCAGCCCGTGGATGCTGTCCACGCCGGTGTACGCCAGCCGCTGCACCTCCTCTTCGGTCGCGGAGGGCGAGAGCATGTGCCACGCGTTCTTCTCGCGATTCGCGGCGGAGATCGGCGGCAGGCCGATGTAATGCGTGAACTCCAGCGGCTCGGTGAGGGTGATGGGCTGATCGGGACGTTCATAGGCGCTGAGCGAGATGCTCAACCCGTAGATGCTCCAGACGCAATCCTGCGGGTCACCGGTGACCTGCGCCCACTGCGTGAGGTCCTCGGCCGGGAACATCTCCAGGCACTCCACGTCGTGCTCGAGCAGGGCGATGTACTCCGGGTAGCCGCGGCGGGAATAGGACTGGTCGGCGACCGACCGGCCCCAGACCGGGTTCGTCCGCCCACCGACGAAGTCGTACATGCCATTGCGGCAGAAGGCCTTCGCGACCGCCAGCGTGACGACGTCCGGCACCGGCCCGTCGGGCGTCAGGCGCACCGTGCGCCGAACGCAGGTCGGCTGGTACTCGCAGGTGATTTCGTAGCCAACGGGGCCCGGCGTGCCCCTGAACGCCAGCCTCCCCGCGGCCGTCACGGTGACCCGATCGCCGTCTCCCTCCACGGTCAGCGTCGCGTCGGCACACTGCCAGTCGCACCAGCGGCCTGCCCCCGGCGTCATGACCCACGTGGAGATCGGCCAACTCAGGACGCCGCCCTCGCGGCCGTGGGCGAACTCAATCTGCGTAATCGCGCCGCCCTTCGCCGCCGAGTGCGTGACCGTCCACCACGGCGAGACGATCTGCACGTCGCCGGGCTCCGGCGTGTCGCGGCGGACCTCCAGGCCGCTCTGCACGCTGGTGCTCGCGGCGCGCATGCGCAGGTAGTCGCGCTCCGTGGAGCTCTCATGCTCCCAGTCATCCGGGCGCGGGCCGCAGTCGATTGCCACCGAGAGTTCGCCATCATCCGGGATCATGAAATCAAGCGTGGCGCGGTCAGTGCCCTGCCTGCCGCCCCTCACCTCGCACGTGACGCCGGGCGTAAGAGTCATCGCCATCCCGCGCGCCAACGGTATGCGCATCTTCACCCCGGCCTCGAGCGTCACTCGGTCCTCACCGCCAGTCAGCCACACTGGGGGCTGCTGATCCCCGAGACCGGCGTCGATCGGCTGCCCGACGTGCACCGGCGGCAGCACCAGCCGCAGCCGCGCCTCGCTGGCGTCCTCGTTGCGCTGCACCGACAGCCGGATCGCTCCGCCGCCGAGCGTGCTCTCTGCCGGCTCGATGCGCTCGCGCCACGTGCGGCTAAGCGCGCCGCCGACAGTGACCGCGTCGCCCTCGCGAGCGGCTTCCCAGCCATCCACGGGCAGCACATCGCCCTGCCGCGCGTCGCCCTCGATCAGCTCCACGTGCTCGATGAGCTTGAAGGGGCCGTGGAAGATCGCGGCCTCGCCCGAGTGCGCCTCGACGGTCGCGGTGAGGTCGCCGGAGACGACCTGCAGCGGGTCGCTGATGCGCTCGATGGTGATGCGCATCTGCGCGGCGCCCGCGTCGGTGGGCGTCACCCAGAAGCCGCCGAAGTACACGCCGAAGTTGAAGCTGGTGAGCGCGGCCTCCTGGTGGAGGGTGAAGATGGCGGTCTCCCCCACCTTCAGCGGGAGGATGACGCGCGTCTCGGCCGGGAAGACGCCGTGCTCGCCCTTCGCCCACGCGCGCAGGCGCTCGCCGTCAAGCTCATCGACCATCGAGCCGTCGGGGCGCACGATCGTCAGCGGCTGGTCCTGCAGCCACGCGAAGAGGTAGACCGCCAGCCTCATGCGCGCGTTCTCGACAGGCTCGCGCGTCCACGTGACCTCGCCGCGCCAGTGTGCGCGCGCGGGCGCGCGCCCGTCGCCGACGCGCTCGAACTCGCCGACCTCCCGGAAGGGTCTGTGCAGCCGTCCGGTGGCCTCGAAGGCCGCGCGCTGCCCCGGCTCGTGCGCGGTGACAGTGGTCTGCCACGCGGAGATGTCCGGGAACCGGTCGAGCGTGGACTGGTAGATGGTCGAGCCGAGGTCCGCGTCGGCGCCGGAGGTGGCCGCCTGTCGCGCGAAGCCCTCGGACATGTTGAGGTACTGGACGAACTGCGTCTTGCGCGCGCCGACGTTCCCCACGAGCCCGTTCGAGCCAAGCACACGCAGGCTCAGCTCACCTGCATCGCCCACGAAGACGCCCTTCTCCGGCAGCGTCCCGGTCTCAGTGACCTCCAGCGCGAAGCACGGAAGCGCCATCAACACGCACGCTGCTATCGCCATGTGCCGAGCCATCATAAGGTCCCCTTGCGCGCGTCATGACCGTACTGCTTACATTTGCCCACGTCGTGGCGAACGTCGTCACGCGCCGTGTGTTGTACGGAGGGGCCGTCCTGAGCCACCGCGTCGTTTGCGGGGCGAAGTCGGCCCGGTCGTTGGCCACGGAGGCCGCGCGAGGCCGATGGTTTCTCGTTGCGCGCGGGCCGACTTCGTCGCGCACAAACGGCATGCGCTCCTCAGGACGGCCCCTCCGTACGGCGAACGCCCCTCGCCGTTGCCGCAACCGTCACCGTTCACCTCACCAGCAGAACGGCACCCTCCCACGCCGGCGTCTCGATGCTGACGGCGCCGTCCTGCACCGGGACCTCCCGATCTCGGATCAGCTCCCGCACGCTCGTCGCGTCCATGCCTAGGGACAGGCGCATCGTCCGGTCCTCGCCGGTGGCGTTCATCGCGACCACAAGCGCGCCACCGGGCCCCACGTGCGTCGAGACCAGCACGTCATCGCTCGCCGCGGTCACCGGCCCGCCGCCCGCCCAGTAGGGGAACCACTCGGCGCGCTCGATGTCGATCGTGTCCCAGGCGTCCCACACGCGCGACATCATGCCCATCAGCTCGCCCGAGCGCGCATAGGGCCGCACCGCGACGTCGTGCAGCAGCGCCAGCGGCACGGACTCCTCGTAGGTGAAGGGCTTGTTGAGGTAGCTCAGGAACTCGGACGGCACGCCCCAGTTGTGCCCCATGAACTCCGCGCGGAAGGCGTCCAGCGGCAGCCGGAAGCCACGCTCGTGCACGTCGAGCTGCTCGCCATCCCAGTAGTCATCGACGAACGCGAGCGTCGGGATCGAGACGGTCGCGGACATGTGCGCGGAGATCAGCCCATCGGGCTTGCGCGACTTCACGACCTCGCGCATCCGCCGCATCAGGTCGCGCACCGCGAAGATCGGGTAGGTCCGGTGGCGCTGGCCGTCTGGACCGACGTAGCCGTCGCCGTGCAGCTCGTTCGTGCAGCCGAAGGGCTCCGTGGTGCCGTCGAGGTAGACGCCGTCGATGTCGTACTCGTCGATCATCCGCGCGATGCTCGTCAGGTAGTACTCCTTCCACGCGCTCTGGAAGCAGCAGATGTAGGCGGTCTGCTCGTAGTCGCCGCGGTGGTAGCCGCCGCGCTGGGGCTTGACGAGTATCTCATCGCCGTAAAGGTCCCACTCCGGCGCGATGTTCGACAGCTCGTAGCCGAAGTAGATCAGCAGGCGCATGCCGTGCTCGTGGCAGGCCGCCACGAGGTCGTGCAGTTCTCCGTCCACTCCTGATGGATCACGAGCGTGTTGACGCCCTGCGCCTGCAGGTAGTCGAGCAGCGTCGTGCGCTCGTCCGGCGCGCCGAAGGCGAGCGCGCGCCCCTCCACGCCCGGCTGATAGGCGATCTGGGACGCACTGATGAGCTTGCGCGTGGCGCCCTGCGCCGCGACCTCCGGCGCGTCGCCTTCGAAGCCGTCGAGCAGCAGCGTCTGCTTATCCGCGGGGACGTCGCGCGCGGGCGGAGAGTCGAACTCGCGCGGCGCGCTGCTGACGCGCAGCTCATCGACCGCGAACTCGCAGGGCGAGTAGGTGCTGTTCGAGCCGAGGATGATCTGCGCCCCCTCCAGCGTCCCCGGCAGCAGCGGCTCGGTCCACGGCGTCGAGGCGAGCTTCTGCCCGTCGATCCAGACGGTCACCACGCCGCCGCCCCAGGTGAACGCGACGTGATGCCACGATCCGCGCTCCCACGCAGGCTGCTTGCCGGGGCCGGCGTAGAGCTTGACCTCGTTGTTCAGCCGGCTGTAGAGCCTCATCCCGCGATCGTCGATGTTCCAGTAGAAGCCGACGTGGTTCCCGTTCGCCTGCACGATGCGCAGCAGCTCGCGGTTGAAGCGCCCGCGGCTGGCCGGGTCCACTTCGACCGCCGGATCGAAGAGCGGGCTGATCCACATCTCCACGCTCCCCTGCTCCAGCG
>JALGSW010000231.1 GCA_029821635.1 Candidatus Zipacnadia bacterium | reverse complement strand
CCCTGCAGGGGCAGGGGGCCGGGGGCCACTTCGCTCTACCCAGGAGGTGCCACCACCCCCCGGTCTACACCTCCATCAGCTAACGATTGCTATCATACAAGGGGGGAGAACGACCCATGACGGGCGATCGGTACGGAGGTCACTCATGCGAACTGCAATCACGCTGCTCATCATCACCGCCACGCTGGCGACCTGCGCCTGCGCGCAGGAGATCGGGAACTTCCAGTGCGAGCCGCTCGGGAGGCAGATCGTCCTCGCGGAAGGCGGTGTCGCGCAGGCGGTCATCGTCAAGCTCGCGGACGCGCCCAACCCGGTGATCTTTGCCGCCGAGGAGCTCAAGGCGCACCTCGACGCGATGACCGGCGCCGACTTCGAGATCTCCGAGACGGTCCCGGCGACCGGCGCGGCGATCATCCTCGGCGACTGCCCGGAGGCCCGCGAGGCTGGGATCGACGTGACCGCCATCGCTCGCGACGGCTATGTCATCCGCGTCCGGGGTGAGCGCGTCTTCATCCTCGGGCCCGACGATCACTCCGACAAGAGCGCGGTGCTGTTCGACGTGACGACGCCCTTCCCGCGCGAGGCCAGCCGCTACATCATGGAGGACGAACTGGGCGCGGCGCGCTGGGACTTCGAGCGCGGCACGCTCTACGGCGTCTACCGCTTCCTCGAGGAGCTGGGCTGCCGCTGGTTCTTCCCCGGCGAGAAGGGCTCGGTCGTCCCCGACACCCCCGACCTCTCCTTCGACGCCGTCGAACTGCGCGAGGAGCCGGTCTTCATCCTGCGCAAGGTCGGGCAGGAAACGTGGCAGTGGTACTACCTCAACTCGCTGAGCAAGGAGAGCGTGGTGCACGTCGAGGAGTATGAGGAGCTCGGCTGGGGAGGGCGCGCGCTGCGCCTGTGGCTGCTGCGCATGCGCGGCGGCTCCGAGTGGTTCGCGTTCAACCACCGCCCGCCGCGGATGCAGCTTGAGGAGCGCTTCGGCGCGGAGCACCCGGAGTATTTCGCGGTGCGCGAGAACGGTCAGCGCGACCTGGCGCCTCAGCCCGGCCGCACCGGCCATCTGTGCTACACCGAGCCGGGCGTGCTGGACATCGCCAAGAGCGACATCGACGCCTACTACGCCGGCGTACCGGGCGCGGAGATGGGCTTCATCCCGCACAGCGTCCGGCTCGGCACCTACAACAACGGCTGGTCGGTGAGCGCGATCTACGGCCGCACCATCTCGCTGCTGCCGCACGATTCGTTCGTGGCCTGCCAGTGCGAGGACTGCGCGCCCTACGTACATCCCGACCGCGACTACGGGGCGCAGAACAGCGAACTGGTCTGGCAGTTCGTCGAGAAGATGGCGGACTGGCTCAAGGACGCCCACCCGGACAGCCTCATCACCTGCCTGGCGTACTCCTCGTACTCCGAGCGCCCGCCCGGTCTCGAGCGCCTGCCCGACAACGTGATCGTCGGCATGTGCCCGGCGCTGTATGCGCGCACGCACAACCAGGTTGCCGAGGATCACTACCAGGACATGATGCGCATGGTCGGCGAGTGGAGCACTGTCAACGATCGGGACATGCTGATCTGGCTGCACCACCTCTACCGCCACCGCGCCCAGCGCCGCACGGGTGTGCCGATGCTGCTGATGCACCACGCGCAGCGGCTCTTCCGCGAGCTGTCGCAGGACGCCAATATGATGCACATCGAGATGGACGCGGACTCGCTGATGCTCGAACACCTCAACCGCTACGTCTTCCTGCGGCTGCTCTACAACCCGAACCTCGACGTGGATCAGATCGTGGACGACTACGCCCGCAGCTTCTACGGTCCGGGCGCGGAGATCGCCCTGGCGATCCTCAAGGATGTCGAGGCGCGCTCGATGGATGTCGCGCGCGATGAGCCCGGCCCCGTGGACGTGTGGGAGAAGTACTTCACCGAGGAGGCCGTGCAGGGCTACCGCGCGCAGGCCGAGGAGCTGCTCGCCGCGACCGAGGGCACGCGCTACGCGCAGGCCGCGGAGCTGTTCTCGCGCTGGTTCGTCGGGAGGATCGAGGAGGGCCGGGCGCTCTATGTGCGCGACGTGAAGACCGTTGCCGAGAGCGACGCCGGTCAAGTCAGCATCCGCGCGCAGATCAGCGATATCACGATCGACGGGAAGCTCGACGAAGAGGCGTGGGCGCGCTCGGCCCGTGTGAACTTCGTCAACAACGTGGATGGCGAGCCGACGCAGCTCAAGACCGACCTGCGGCTGCTGCGCGCGCCGGAGAACCTGTACTTCAGCTTCACCTGCCACGATCCGAACGCGGGCGAGCTGCCCACCGGTGAGGGCGAGACTGACTCGGTAGAGCTCTTCCTCGACCCGCAGCATGATGCGGACAGCTACTACTGGTGGTGGATCGACATGGCGGGCCGCACGCTGGACTGGCGCTTCCCCGGCGGCGGCGAACCGGTGGACAAGGACTGGGAGAGCGCGGCGGAGGTCGCGACGAGCGTGGAGGACGGGCAGTGGATCGTGGAGGTGCGCATCCCGCGCGCGGACATGGCCGACGGGCTGATCGAGCCGAAGGGCCGGCCGTGGGGCGCGAACTTCGGCCGCTCGGTGCAGCGCCCTCCGCAGGAGAAGGACGCCTTCAGTTGCTGGAGCCCGCTGATCCGTGGCAAGTTCCACCAGCCGGAGCTCTTCGGGCATATCTTCTTCGTGAAGTGAGGACGGCCGGGAACCGGGAACGACCCGTGGCTGCGTGCGCTCTTCCGTCATCGGGAGACCGCACGAGCCACGTGATGGAGGGGCCGCACGAGCCTCAATCGCGTCAGCGATTGGGGCAAGGTCGGCCCAGGCCTTTGCGTACGACCGAGGGCCGACCTCGGGACATCCGCTGCGCGAATGTCCCTCGTGCGGCCCCTCCAGACGGCGTACGGCCCACGGGCGAGGGCGCCCGTGGCACGGAACGGCGAGGGCGCCCGTGCGCCGTTCCCTTTCCACTTCTCACTCTTCACTCTGCCCTTGCCTTCGCCCACCCGGTCCCACGCCCACGCGCCGGCCGATCTCCGCAAGCTGCCCGCGCAGACGTCCGGCGGTCGCCTCCGCCGTCTCCGCATAGCCGGCCTTCCCCGGGTAGATGCGATACATCTCCCGGTAGCGCGCGGGTGTGAGGTTGGGCATGATCACGTTCGCCCCGCGCTGCAGCCCCAGCATGCGCCCGTGCGCGCGATCGAGCGTCGCCAGCGCCGTCGTCGCGGGCAGGTTCGCCTCCGGGCACACCAACCGAGTCAGCGCGACTACCTTGTAGGCCATCAGCTCGTCCGCAGGGACCTGCTCGCCATCGGGCAGCGCATCTTCGCAGCCGAGCGGCGCGTCGGGGTTGGCGATGTAGGGCCCCACGCCGATCATGTCGAGGTCCATCGCGCGGAACAGGTCGATGTCGCGCGCGAGGATTTCGTAGCTCTGTCCGGGGATGCCGATCATCACGCCGCCGCCCGCCTCGTAGCCAAGCTCCGCCAGCCAGCGCAGGCGCTCGATGCGGTTCGGCTCGCACGGGCTCAGCGGCGGGTGGATGTGCGCGTAGAGCGCCGGGTCGGAGGTCTCGAAGCGCAGCAGGTAGCGATCGGCGCCCGCCTCGCGCCACGCCGCGAAGTCCTCGCGCGGGCGCTCACCGAGGCTCAGCGTCACCGCAAGCGGTGTTTCGCGCTTGATCGCGCGGATGAGGTCGGCCACCCACTCGCGCGTGAGGCCATAGTCCTCGCCGGTCTGCATCACGAGCGTGCCCCAGCCGAGTTCATGCGCCTGTCGCGCGGCGGTGAGCACGTGCTCGGTGCTCAGGCGGTAGCGCGGGATCGCGGCGTTCTGCGCGCGCAGACCGCAGTAGGTGCACGAGCGCACGCAGTGGTTCGACGGCTCCATGAGACCGCGCACATGCACCTCATCGCCCACGAAGCGCCGGCGCGTCTCGTCCGCCGCGCCCCACAGCTCACTCAGCCGCGCGGGATCGTCTTCGCGCAGCCACGCCTCGATCTCCGCTAGCGGCATCTCAGGCCCGAGCATCCACCGTAGCCTCCCGCATTTTCGCACGCCAGGCCTCCTGCGCCGCCGGGAAGGGCCCGAGCGCGCGCTCGGCGATCCCCAGCACGTGCGCGATCAGCACGCCGTAGTTCGTGATCGGCACGCCCGCGTCGCGACAGCGGAGTAGTCGCGTGAGCATCTCCCGCCGGTTGTGCATGCAGGCGCCGCAGTGGATCACGAGGCGGTAGTCGGCGAGGTCCTCGGGGTTTTCTGGAAAACCGTGGCCCTGCACGGTGGTGAAGTAGAGCTCACCGCCGACGTGCTCGTTGAGCCAGCGCGGGATCTTCACGCGGCCGATGTCGTCCTCGATGGGGTGGTGCGAGCAGGCTTCGGCGACGAGCACGCGGTCGCCGGGCCGCAGCGACTCGACCGCCGCCGCGCCCTCGGCCTGCGTTACGAGGTCGCCCTTGAGGCGCGCGAAGAGGATGGAGAAGCTCGTGAGCGGCACGTCCGGCGGGGTGTCCGCGGCAACCTGCGCGAACGCCTGCGAGTCGGTCACCACCAGGTCCGGCGGCCCTGCGAGCTTTGCGAGCGCATCGCGCAGTTCGTGCTCGCGCGCGACCATGCAGCAGGCGGCGCCGTCGAGCAGGTCGCGGATCGTCTGCACCTGCGGGAGGATCAGGCGGCCCTTCGGCGCCTCCTTGTCGATCGGCACGACCAGCACCGCCAGCCCGCCGGGGCCTACGAGGTCGGCGGCGATCGTCGGCGTCTCCAGCAGCTCCGGCGGCGCGGCGTCGAGCAGCGCCTGGCGGAAGTCGAGGATGCCCTCGCGCGTGGAGGCGACGGTACGCACGTGCGGGATGCCGCGCTCGTCGAGCAGCGCGAGCAACTCCGCGGGCGGCTCGCGCAGGTCGGCCTTGTTCAGCACCACGATCAGCGGGACCTCGCGCGCGGCAAACTCATCGACGATCCCGCGCTCGAACTCGCCCCACTGCCCGTCGGTGATGAGCACCGCGAGGTCAGTGCGGTCGAAGGCGTTGCGGGTCTTCTGCACGCGCAACTCACCGACAGCGCCGACGTCGTCGATGCCCGCGGTGTCGACGAACAGCACCGGCCCAAGCGGCAGCAGCTCCATCGGCTTCTCCACCGGGTCGGTGGTGGTGCCCGCCTGCTCGGAGACGATCGAGACGCTCTGACGCGTGATGGCGTTGAGCAG
>JALGSW010000230.1 GCA_029821635.1 Candidatus Zipacnadia bacterium | reverse complement strand
GAACAGCACCGGCCCAAGCGGCAGCAGCTCCATCGGCTTCTCCACCGGGTCGGTGGTGGTGCCCGCCTGCTCGGAGACGATCGAGACGCTCTGACGCGTGATGGCGTTGAGCAGGCTCGATTTGCCCACGTTGCGCCTGCCGAACAGCCCGATATGAACGCGAAGGCTCTTGGGTGTTCTCATAGCTGTCAGTTTCCAGTTGCCGGCGAGCGGCCAATACTCTTGTTGTTCGTCGCCTCTCGCCGGAGCAACCATGTATTGCGCGTGGCGGCGCAGTTGTCGTTGGAGGGGCCGCCGCGCGAAGCGCGGTCAGGTCGTTGCGAGCGTAGCGAGCAGGGACCTGAGCCGCTGTGCCGGCCCACGGCTTACGAGTCCGCAACGGCGGGCCGGCACAGCGGCTCAGCCGGCTGGCGCCGTCTGACCCCTCGCGCAGATGCTGCGCATCTGACGCTCGGGGCGGCCCCTCCACGACAACGACCGACGGCTCACCGCCCGAGATGTGCGTGGTCCACAGGCCGCAACGGAGACGAGAGGCCCGGTCAGATGTACAAATCCCGTTCGCCCTGCTCGGTCCTCCGCAGCTTCTCCTCGGTCTGGCGGCGGATGGCGTCCGAGTCGATCTGCGCGAGGTGCTGCGCGATGATCCGCTCGCCCTCCACGACCGTCTCCGGTGAGGCGTAGTCGAGCAGGTACTCCCTGAAGGAGATCAGCGCGTTGGGCAGGCAGAAGGTCTGGATGTCGCCGGGCTTCGCCAGCTCCATGAAGTGCTCGCCCGTGCGCCCGGAGCGGTAGCAGGCGGTGCAGAAGCTCGGCAGGTAGCCCTGCTCGCAGAGGTTCAGCATGACCTCGTCGAGGTCGCGGTGGTCGCCGACCTCGAACTGCGGCGCATCGTCCGGGTTGTGCTCGGTATAGCCGCCGGGTGAGGTCTTCGAGCCCGCGGAGACCTGGGAGAAGCCCAGCTCCATCAGCTCGCGGCGGAACGCAGGCTGCTCGCGCGTGCTCAGGATCATCCCGGTGTAGGGCACCGACATGCGGATGATCGCGACGATCTTCTTGAAGTCATCGTCGCCGACCAGCCAGGGGGAGTTCGTGGAGAACTCCGAGCCGAACGCGGGCTCCAGCCGCGGGACGGAGATCGTGTGCGGCCCGACCCGGTAGCGGCCCATGAGGTGGTCCGCGTGTTGCAGCAGCGCGAGCGTGTCCCAGCGCCAGTCGTAGAGGCCGTAGAGGACGCCGAGGCCGACGTCGTCGATGCCCGCGGGCAGGCAGCGGTCCCAGACGCCCAGCCGCCAGTCGTAGTCGGCTTTGGGGCCGCTGGGGTGCATGCGCTCGTAGGTCTCGCGATGGTAGGTCTCCTGGAAGGCCTGGAAAGTCCCGAGGCCCGCGGGCTTGAGCTGCTCGAAGCCCTCGCGCGAGAGCGGCGCGGCGTTGACGTTGACGCGGCGGATGCCGTCCTCATGCTCGCCCACGCGCACCGAGTAGCAGGCCTCGACGGCGGCGATCATGTGCTCGACGCTGTTATGCGGGTGATCGCCGAAGACCAGCAGCAGGCGCTTGTAGCCGTGCTCGACGAGCCAGCGCGTCTCGCGCACGATCTCCGTGGGGTCCAGCGTGCGGCGGTCGAGATCGGCGTTGTCACGCCGGAACGAGCAGTAGAGGCAGTTGCCGACGCACTCGTTGGAGATATAGAGCGGGGCGAAGAGCACGATGCGGTTCCCGTAGATGCGCTGCTTGATCTCACGGGCGGTCGCGAAGAGCGCTTCGAGGCGCTCGGGTTCCTCGACCAGCATCAGCTCGGCGGCCTGGCCGACCGTCAGCCCCGCCAGCGAGCGGGCCTTCGCGAGCAGGCGCTCGAGGCGCGCGTCGTCGGGCGCGCGGGCCTCGTCAAGGGTTCGCGTGATGACGTCCTCGTTGATGATCTGTGTGGTCTCCACGTCTTGTGTGGCCATGATTGTCGCGGCGATACGCCGCGCTCACCTCGGTATCGCCTGATGTTTGTGCGTCGTTTCACAAAGTGCGACAGG
The DNA here is from genome assembly GCA_029821635.1 of Candidatus Zipacnadia bacterium. Lineage (GTDB taxonomy): Bacteria > Armatimonadota > Zipacnadia > Zipacnadales > UBA5352 > UBA5352. The sequence goes on along the minus strand of JALGSW010000230.1, from coordinate 3,204 downwards.
AGCGTCCGCCGAACCGGTTGCCGTTCGGAGGGGCCGCCGCGCGGCGGGCGCGCCAGCGTCCGACGCGCGGTGAGACCTGCGAGCCTGCGAGCAGGTCGAGGGTTCCACCCCGGCCCGCCGTTCGCCCTACCTTCGCACGATCGCCTCGAACTTGCACGCCTCGAAGCACGCTCCGCAGGCGGTGCAGGCCTCCAGGTCGATCGTGTGCGCTTCGCGCGGCTCGCCGACGATGCAGTGCACCGGGCAGACGCGCCGGCACAGGCCGCAGCCCACACAGCGCTCCGCGTCCACTTCGTAGTGCAGCAGCGAGCGGCAGACGTGCGCCGGGCACGTGTGGTCGAAGATGTGCGCCTCGTACTCGTCGCGGAAGTGCCGCAGTGTGCTCAGCACCGGGTTCGCGGCGGTCTGGCCGAGCCCGCACAGGGAGGCGCGCGCGGTCACGTCGCAGAGCCGCTGCAGGCGCTCGAAGTCGCGCTCCTCGCCCTTGCCCGTGGTGATGCGCTCGAGGATCTCCAGCATTCGCTTGGTGCCCTCGCGGCAGGGCGTGCAGCGCCCGCAGCTCTCATCCTGCGTGAAGGTCAGGAAGAACTTCGCGATGTCCACCATGCAGCTCGTATCGTCCATCACGATCAGGCCGCCCGAGCCCATGATCGCGCCGGCCTCGCGCAGCGAATCGTAGTCGATCGGCGTGTCCAGGTAGGCCGCTGAGAGGCAGCCGCCCGACGGCCCACCGGTCTGCGCGGCCTTGAACTCCCGGCCCTCCGGCACCCCGCCGCCGAGGTCGAAGATGATGTCCCGCAGCGTCACGCCCATCGGCACCTCGACGAGGCCCGTGTTGTTGACGTTGCCCGCCAGCGCGAAGACCTTCGTGCCCTTCGAGCCCTCGGTGCCGATCCCCGCGAACCACTCAGCGCCCTTGAGGATGATCGCCGGGATGTTCGCAAGCGTCTCGACGTTGTTGATGCAGGTCGGCTTGCCCCACAGCCCGCTCACCGACGGGTAAGGCGGGCGCGGCCGGGGCATCCCGCGCTTGCCCTCGATCGACGCGATCAGCGCGGTCTCCTCGCCGCACACGAACGCCCCCGCACCCAGCCGCAGGTCGATGTCGAAGTGGAAGCCCGTGCCCAGCACGTCTTCGCCGAGGATTCCGCGCTCGCGCGCCTGCTCGATCGCCCGCTTCAGGCGCTTGATCGCCAGCGGGTACTCCGCGCGCACGTAGACGTAGCCCTGCTCGGCGCCGATGGCGAAGCCGGCGATGACCATCGCCTCGAGCACCGAGTGCGGGTCGCCCTCGAGGGTCGAGCGGTCCATGAACGCGCCCGGGTCGCCCTCGTCGGCGTTGCAGATGATGTACTTCGGCGAGGCCTCTTCGGCGCGCGTGAGCTTCCACTTGAGGCCCGTGGGGAAGCCCGCGCCGCCGCGGCCGCGCAACTTGGAGTCGATGAGCGTCTGCACGACCGCGTCGGGCGTCATGCTGTCGAGGACCTTCGCCAGCGCCGCGTAGCCGCCGACTGCAAGGTAGTCGTCGATCGACTCGGGGTCGATGCGCCCGACGTTGCGCAGCGCGATGCGGAGCTGGCGCGCGAAGAACTTCACGTGCTGCCAATCGCGCGTGAACAGGTTGATCTCGCCCGGCTCCACGTCGGCCGTGGCCCTCGCGGGCTCGCCGAGCGTGGCGCCCCCGTCCAGCAGCCACGTCGCGATCGGCTTGCCGCCCGCGATGTCCTGCCGGACGATCTGCGCGGCGCGCTCCTCGTTCACCTCGGTGTACATGCGCGGCGCCTCGCCCGGCATGCGCACCTCGACGAGTGGCTCGAGGCTGCAGCGCCCGACGCAGCCGACCTGGATCAGATCGACCCCATCGGCGAGTCCCGCGGCCTCCAACTCCTCGACGAGGCGGTCGCGAGTCCTGCGCGCACCCGCGGCGTTGGCGCATGTGGCGATGCCGACCAGCAGTTGGGGCCGCTCCGGGCTCAGCGCCAGGTGCGGCTTCGCGGCCTGCTTGAGTTGGTGGAGCGTCTCGGTGGCAGTCATGGTCAGACTGGGACGCACTCCCCGTTCCCTATGATCGCACGGACGCGCTCGGCGAGCTGCTCGAAGTCCACCGGCGCGTTGAGGAACTCCTCGACCTTCAGCCACTGCGGCACGCGGCCGTCCTCATCGATGCGGAAGCCCGTAGCGGTCGTCACGCTGGACACCATGATGACCGGGATCTGCTTCGTCTCCTCCTCGAACTGCAGCTCACTGAGGATCGAGCAGCCCGCGGAGAGATTGTCCATCACCAGCCCGAGGATGATCAGGTCCGGGCGCTCGCGCTTCGCCGTCACGGCAGCGCGCGGCTTGCCGTTGGCGACCAGCACCTCGTACCCCTTCGCCTCCAGCGCTTCTCGGGCCGATGCGATGAACGCCGGGTTGTCCTTGACGATGAGGACCTTCCTGCCATTCATGAGCCTTCGTGCCTCCGATGCCGTCGTTGCCTCTGTCACTCGTGGTTCGACCGCGCGTCGATCTCAGCAAGCTCCTCGCGGGTCTGCATCTCCCGCCGGGCCTCGGCGATGTACTGCGTAAGGATGCCCTGCACGTCCTGTGGCTGCACGTGGGCGTACACGTCATCGTCGATCATGACCACCGGCGCCTGCCCGCAGGCCCCGAGGCACCGCGCCGAGTCGCTCACCGTGAAGACCATGTCGGGCGTGGTCTCGCCCGGCGAGACCTTGAGCTGCCGGCAGACCTCGTCGAGCACCGCCTGCGAGCCACGCACGAAGCACGCCGTGCCCTGGCAGACGCTGATGGTGTACGCGCCTCTCGGCTCCAGGGAGAAGTACGAGTAGAAGCTCGCGACGCCGCAGACGTAGGACGTCGGCACGCCCAGCGCCTGCGCGACGTGATTGACGGACTTCGGCGGGATGTAGCCGAAGCGGTCCTGCACGTAGTGCAGCACCGGGATCAGCGCCGTCTGCACCGCGCCGGGGTTGGCCTCGCGCTCGCTCGCGATCATCTCATCGAGGCCCTGCCACCACTGCGGCGTGTCGAGCACCTCGCGCTGGTAGAGCATTACACCTGCGCCTCCTGCGGTCGGATGCCAAGCGGCATCCTCGGGAAGTAGTACGTGTGCAAGAGCTCATGCGCCCGGTGGCTGTTGGGCTCGCCGAAGTATTCCTCGTAGATGCGGGTGATGTCCGGGTTCTGATGCGAGCAGCGCAG
>JALGSW010000229.1 GCA_029821635.1 Candidatus Zipacnadia bacterium | reverse complement strand
CTCCTCGTCGGTCAGGCACTTCTTCGAGCCGTAGGCGTGGACTTCGACGACCTCGCCCATGCACCAGCGCAGCAGGTCGATCATGTGGCAGCCGCCGCCGACGAAGGGCGTGTGGCCCTGCGCGCGGTCGCCGCGCCAGCCGCTGCGGATGAGGTGCGAGATGTTGTGCACGTAGTCGGCCTCGCCGAAGAACAGGTCGCCGAAGTAGCCGCTGTCGGCCAGCCGCTTGGCCTCGGCGAAGCGCGGGTTCGTGCGCAGGACCTGGTTGATACCGAGCTTGCAGCCGGACTTCTCCTCGGCGGCGAGCATCCCGCGGACCTCGTCGATGCTGATCGCCATCGGCTTCTCGCACAGCACGTGGATGCCGCTCTCGAGCGCCGCGATCGTCTGCGGGGCGTGGTCGGCGTCGGGGGTGGCGATGAACACCATCTCGATGTCGTCCTGCTCGAGCATCTTCTCAAAGTCGGTGTACCAGGGGATCTCGAACTCCTCCCCCACCGTGCGCGCGGGCTCCTCGACGATGTCGCACACCGCGACGAGATCGGTGTTCGGCATCTCGACGACCGGCTTCGCGCGCCCGAACGGGCTGCGGTAGCTCAAACCCACAACTGCGCAGCGGATCTTGCGGTCCTCAGACATGGATCAACGTCCTCTCCTGTTGATGTCCGGAAGATGAACGGCCGCAGGCTGGAAGCCTGCGCCACGGTGCGCGAAAGGGCTGCGCCACAATGTGACGGCAACCTGTGGGGCAGGCATCCTGCCTGCCGCCGTCGCCGTTGCCATCCCCCTCTTCACTTCTCCCCTGCCCTCTACCCACCCCGCGCGACTTTCATCCGTTGACTACCTCATCCAGCGTCCGGAGCAGCTCAGCTCGATGGTTGAGCAGCGCGGCCGGGTCGCGGTTCCAGTAGTGGAAGTCCACGTACACCTCAGGCGTCGGGTCGAGCAGCTCTTTGAGCCGCGCTGCGTCGCGTGGCGCAAGCCCGCCTTCGTCCAGCAACTCGCGGGCCTTCGCGAAGAGCGCCAGGTCCACCATCGCGTCGCGCGTGACCTTCAGCCGCAGCGACGGCAGCACCGGCCCGCCCTCTTCGCGCGGCGGGTAGACGCGGAAGTTGTTCCCGTTGTGCGCGCCACCGTAGGGGTAGCCGGAGAGCGTGTCCGCGAGCGTCAGCGTGTCCCAGAAGTCGGCCTGCAGGTCCATCGCGCGGAAGCCCGCCCAGATGAAGACGCCCCGCGCGCCTGCGAGGTGGCTCATCCACAGCGCCAGCCGGTGCTCAACGGCGCGGTTGTCGATCTCCATGTTCGGCGCATCCACGAGCGGCGCGCGCATCTGCCAGCGGATCGGCAGGTGGCAGTAGTAGTTCCACAGCTCCGGCGCCTCCATGTCTCGCATCGCGACCGGATCGTAGCGGCTCGCGGAGACGTCAGTCATCCAGATGTCGCAGCCCTGCGCCATGTTCTCGTGGAACTCGCTCGCCAGATACACGCGCACGCCGGGGTACTTCTCATGCACCTCGCGGCAGAGCGGGATGTTCTTCTCCGCGAAGGTCCCGTCGTCCGGCTCATCCGGCCCTCGGTAGAGCAGGCACTGGTCGATCCACCCCGCGGCCCTGATGTGCTCGTACGCCACGGGCATCTGATCGTCCTTGATCCCGCGCAGGTCGAAGTAACGCTGTCCCTGCGACGCGAGCAGGTCGTGCATCGCGTCGAAGGCCGACGGGTCCTCCGCGTTCCACAAGCCCGCGAGCGCGTCGGCCGCCTGCATGTGATGCGCCAGGACCAGCTCATACATCCCGCGCGCCTGGTCGTCGCTCAGCGTGCCGCCGCCCCACCTGCGGGCGAACCAGCTCACGAACGGGAACTGCTTCGGTCGCAGGTCGAGTCCCGGCACGACGCGGATCACCGGCGCGACCGTCGCGCTCTGCTCGCCATCGGTCAGCGTGACCCGGCAGGCGATCTCGCCGCCGGGGTGCTCCGCCGGGATCGCCACGTCCACCCAGAAGGCCGCAAGGTCGAGCCCCGAGGCGCTCGCGCGGCTCTCCGGCACCAGCGGGTCCGGCCAGCGGTCGGAGTGCATCCGCGGGTAGGCGGCGTTCTGCGCGGTGGTGACGAACACTTCGCGGTAGACGGTGGCCACCGCGCCGCGCGCGTTTTGCAGCTCGACGGAAAGCGTGTATTCGCGCGCCGCGGCGCCAAGCCTCGGCAACGCTACCACCTGGAAGGCCTGCACCTCACCCGCAGGCGCGATGAACGGGCCAACGCTGGCCGGCTCGCCCCCGGGCAGCCAGCTCGGCCCGCGGTACCAGTACTTGTTGGGCAGCACTTTCACGAGAGCGTGGTTCATGCCGAGGGCGAACTGCGCGTCGGCGTCTGCGGCGAAGCGCGCTTCGTAGCGCACGAGCGCATCGCTGAAGGGCAGCCCCCACGGGTCCACGGTGTCGGCGATGGCCTTCTCCGCGTCCGGAAGGTAGTCCGGTGGGGGCGCGGCGCAGGCCGAGCACCCCACGAGCATCAGCAGCGCGAGCACGATCGTCAGCGGCTTCACGGCTCTCGCCTCCGTTAGTTCGCTACGCTTCATCGCCGAGATCTCCGCACGTCGGTTCACGGTCGCCCACTCCGCGCGGCCGTTCTCCCCCCTCTACCGCAGTCCCGCCCCGCCGTTTGGGCGGGACCAGGGGGAGGGGGGCCGGGGGGGAGGGGCCCATCACTCGTAGCGCCCGACCTCCAACGCCACGTCGAGCATCGCCAGCCAGTTCTCCCGCGCGTGATCGGTCATCGTCGGCCAGCCGCCGACGGTTGCGGTCGGCGAGAGGATGAAGCCCCCACCCGCCATCCCCGCCCTCACCGTCTCGGCAATCATCTCGCGGAAGGCCTCGTGCGGCGCCACCTCGATCTCGTGATGCTGCACGTTGCCCACGATGCACAGGTCGTCGCCCACGCGGCGCTTCGCGTCGGCCATCGTCACGCCGCCCTGGAGGCCCGAGCCGTCCGGCGCGGGCGGCTCGATCGGGTGCAGCGCGTCGCTGCCCATGCGCACGAAGCCCTCCAGGATCGGGTCGAGGCCACCGTGGCAGTGCACCAGCATCATGCCGCCGGCGTCGTGGATCAGGTCGGCGATCTGCCGGTCGGGGCCCACCACCCAGCGCTCGAAGTCGCGTGGCGACTGCAGCGGCGGCATGCACAGCTCCGGGCCCACGTAGCCGAAGACCGGCCCCACGCCCTGCTCGATCAGCCGGCGAACGTAGTCGAGCACGCGCTCGAGCAGGATCGCGACCAGCTCGTCGAGCATCGCGCGCTCCTCCAGCGACCACAGCGCGAAGGTCTCGGAGCCGGTCAGGCGGTTGAGCGCGTACATCGGGTCGCAGAGCGTCTGCGCGAGCATCAGGCCCTGATCGCCCAACTCGGCGTCGCGTTCGAAGAAGCTGGAGCAGTCCGGACGCGGTGGGATGTACTCCACCGATAGGAAGCGCCGCACGTCCTCGAGGGTCTCCAGCATGTGCTTGTGTACGTAGCCGGGGCGGCCCTCGGGGCTCGTGTAGGTGACCTGCGTGAGCTCACCCGCGGGCGTCAGCCAGGTGGTGACGCTCTCGTTGTAGTCGGGCAGCCCGGACGGGCGCACGTCAGTGTGCGTCGGCACTTCCGCGGCGCTGAGGAACTGTCCGGCCCCCCCGCCCCACCACACGAGCAGGTCGGAGCGAGCCATGTAGGCATCCACGACCGGCTGGATGGTCGGGTGCATCGCCGGCATGTTCGGGCGGATGCCCCAGAGCCAGACGGGCACGCGGTCGGGCGTACCGCCTCGCAGGGCGGTCAGCAGGCGCTCACGACCGGTCATCGCGCTCATCCTCGCGAGAAGATCTTCAGGTCGATCGCGTTGCCGGCGCCATCGGTGACCGCGCGCGGGAGTGTCGCCAGCTCGGCGAAGCCCACCGAGTGCAGCGCCTCCGCGCGGCCGACTGAGCCGAGGTCGGAGAACGCGAGCACGCGCTCATCGTCGGGCAGCGCAACCGCCTGCACCAGCGCGGGCGCCTCGTCGGTGAAGGCCGGGTGCACGAAGGTGTCGAGCACCAGCGGCGCGCCGGGGAAGGCCTTCCACGGGGCCAGCAGCGCGAAGCCCATCGCGGCGCCATCGTCGGCCGCGAGCACCTTGAAGTCGCGGATGCGCTCCTCCATCAGCCCGCGGCGCACGTAGAGGTACGGGCCCTCAAAGCCCCCGAAGCCGTGCTGATTGAGGAAGATGCTGCGAATGTGCCAGCCGGTGTCCACCTCGCCGAGCGCCTCCAGCGCGGCCCAGTCGCCCCAGTTGGTCTCTCGCGGCGCGACCGGCCTCGGCGCGAACTGCTTCGCCCAGAAGTCGTCCTCCAGCACCCACGCCATGGCGCCGGTGTCGCGGTAGCCCACGAAGCCCCACGCCTCGTAGATGTGGTAGGGCGGGGTGTCGTAGCCGGTATGCAGGAACAGCGCGCGACCGTTGCGGGCGCGGAAGTCCGCGGTCAGCGCCTCCATCAGCCGCGAGGCGATGCCTTTGCGGCGCTGCTCGGGCGGGGTGAAGACGTGGCCGAGGATGCCGATCGGCGCGTCCATCGCCTCCACGGTCATGATGTTGCCGACGATCGTGCCATCGAGGACGCCCTCGTAGTAGTACTGCACGGCGCCGGGCAGGCCTTCGCTGAAGGCAACTTGCATCTGCCACTGCCACGGCTCGATCTTGTGCGCGAGGAATGGCAGGATGCGATCGGCCCACTCGGGCTCAGGCGCCACCACGCGCACGATCTCCATCTGCTCGCCGGACTTCAGCTCGACCGTTCCCAGCGCGTCAACCATGATCTTCGCCTCGATGTCGTTGCTGTTCTGGAGGGGTGTGGCTTTAGCCGCGCCCGGTTGTTTGCTGTATCGTCCTGGAAAGACGTCGGCGCCGCTAAAGCGCCGCCGCTCCATACGGCTGGACAGAGACGTTACGCCAGCGGATCGCGTATCTCGATCGCCCCGTCGCCGAGGAAGGCTGTCACCGGGCTGCCGTCGCCCGACTGCGTGTATGCGAGGTTCAGGTCCGCCACCGTCTGCGCCGCTTCGATCATCGCCACCGTGCTGCGCTGCGAGGCAGCCGTCGGGTACTGCGACTCAAGCTCCTCAAGGTCCGCGCCCATCAACCGTCTGCGCGCGATCGCGGACAGGCCCGCGGTCAGCGAGTCCTTCCCGTAGCCCTTCATCTCATCGAAGCGCTCGTAGGCCGG
>JALGSW010000066.1 GCA_029821635.1 Candidatus Zipacnadia bacterium | reverse complement strand
GGGATGTACTTGCCACCGAGGTCCGCAAGCAGGCCGTAGCCGGGCGCAGAACGGCCCGCGTAGCGGTCCTCGTGGGCTTCGAAGTCGTGCGGGTGGTTCCAGGTGAACTGCCCGCCAATGATCTCGCCGATCGCGCCCTCGACCAGCAGCCGCTTCGCCTCGACGTTCACGGGGTAGTAGCGCAGTGAGTAGGCGACGGCGACCTTCGGCTCGGGGTGCTGCATCCGCGCGTAGCGCAGCCGCCGGCACTCCTCCAGCGTGTAGCCGGTGGGCTTCTCGACCACCATGTGCTTGCCCGCTTCGAGTGCCGCCATGATCTGCTCGGTGTGCAGGTGGCTCGGCGTGCAGATATCGAGGATGTCTATGGCGTCCGACGCCAGCGCGTCCTCGTAGCGCGTGGAGACCGCGATTTTCGCGGGCAGCTCCAGTTCATCGCGAGCCTCGCATGCAAGGTCCTCCGCGACGTCCACGAGCATGGTGATCTGCGCGTCCTCGCGGTCCTGCCAGGCCCTAATGTGCCCGCGCGAGACCTTGCCACAGCCGATGATGGCCACGTTCACGAGCGGTCGTCCTTTCGTCTGCCGGTCCGCCTACAGGTACCGCGCGATGAGGTCCCGCGTCTTGACGACGCCGACCTTCTGGTCGCCCGAGCCCTCGAACTCGATCGCGAGCACGCCATCGACGCCCGCGGCCTGGTAGATCGCCAGCACGCGCTCCATCGAGTACTCCGCGTCCTCACCGTTCTCGTCGAACTCGTGGGTCTTCGCGTGCGAGTGGTGCGCGAACGGGATGACCTTCGCGAGCTCGATGTAGCGGCGCTCGATCGGCTTGAAGTTGCCGAAGTCCGGGCAGGAGCCGATGTAGTCGGGATCGGTGCCGAGGATGATCTGCAGGATCGGGTCCGCCCACTTGCTCACGCCACCGTGGTTCTCGATGGTGATCTTCACGTCCAGCTCGCGGGCCATCGGCAGGAGCTGGTTGAAGCCGTCGATGACGCGCTCGACGCCGACGGTCAGGTCGAGTTCCTCGTCGCCGGTGGCGCCGATGTTGAAGCGGACGGCATGCGCGCCGAGGTCGTGGGCGTTCTGCAGGTGCTCCTTGAACAGCTCGACCTGCGCGGAGTTCGCGTCGGCGTCGTCGGAGGCGAGATTGCCGCCGCAGGTGAGGCAGACGATGGAGCAGCCGGCGGCCTCGGCGGATTTGCGGACGGCGGCGAGGGTCTCGTCGCTCAAGTCCTCGAAAAACATATCGTTGTACTCAAGTGCGGTGATGCCGATCCCCGCGTTGTATGCGGCGAAGTCGAGCAGGCTCATCTCGCCGGAGCGCAGGTAGTCGCGGACGCTGTAGGTGCAGTTGCCGATAATCATGGGTCTCTCCTATGGTGGAGGCTGTCACGCCGGGCGAAAGTTGACCGTGGAGAGGCGAGGGACCTTCCGGGCGAACGGCGACGGGCAGGATGTCCGTCCTACAAACGAATGACGACAGGAGAAGTGCGGCTCACACGTGATCGAGGTAGTCGATGTGGATGTCGAGCGGGAGCGGCTCGTCCGACGGCTTGCGCTCCGGCCCGCCGAAGATCCGCGCCATCAGCACCTCGACGCTCTCGCTCGCGCCGATGCCCAGGTCGTCCTGAGAAGCGCCCGCCTCGTCAGCGATCTTCGCGACGAGCGGGTCGCGGCTCACGACCAGCAGCATCCCGAGCGGCCGCCGCGCCACGTCCACCGGCAGCGCCTCCGCGATCGCAGCGATGCGCGGGTCGTTGAGCGGGAAGACGCACCTGCGCGCGCCCTCCGAGGCCACGTGCTCGATCAGCGTGATGCACACCTGCGCGTCGCCCTCGATCTCGCGGATCGTGTCGCCGGTGAGGGTCGCGTAGCCCGACAGGTGGCCGCCCTCCAGCGCGAGCCAGGTGACGCGCCCCGCACCGGTCAGCACCGTCCGAGTCTCCTCCGGCGTGCGGACGACCTCGTTGCGCGCGGCCTCCGCGTGCAGCCGGTGGCAGTCCTTCGGTCCGAACGGGCTCTCCGCCAGCAGCATCAGCTCGCAGCAACACTCGGCCTGGCCCGGCGCCTCGTCGATACGCATCATGGAGATGCCGCCCATCGTGTGCCAACCGAGGCGCTCGTAGAACGCCCGGCTGCCGGTCCAGAGCACGCCGAAGTCGAGGCCAAGCTCGACCATCCGCTCCGCGACGTCCTGCATCGCCAGCGTGCCGATGCCCTTACCGCGCAGGTCTTCGCGCGCGCAGACTCCGCCGATGAGGCCCGCCTGCAGGAGTTGCCCGCGCCAGCGGATCGGTCGGACGCAGACGCCCGCGTGCCCGACGATCTTGCGGCCGTCGCGCACCACGCGCAGGTTCGCCACGTTCGCCTCGTTGTAGAGCAGCGGGGCGAACTCGAAGATATCGCCCTGTGCGTTGCGTTCGGTGATGAAGACCTCGTTGAGGAGCTTGCGGAGCCGGGGCAGCTCCTTGCGAGTGCACGGGCCAGCCTGCAGATCGGCCATCGCGTCTGGTCCCTCCCACGTAGTTCACAGCGACGTAGGCGGCTACCGAAGATTCTCTGCGAGGCGGGTCGGGACCTGCACGCGGGCGCTACCGGGGCTTGCGCGCGACGGCCACCAGCGACGCGCCGACGGGCAGCGGGACGTAGCGCATCAGCCACGCCTCGACCTCCAGCAGCCAGATCAGGAGTCGGTTGATTGGCCCGGGGAGTGCGAAGAGGGCCGTCTGCTGGGTGCGCTCGCGCTTGCGCCCGAAAACCCGGGCGATCCGCCGCCCGGCCACGGAGAAGAGGACCGCCGGCATCGTGATCGCGACGGCCTGCGAGAACAGCTCGATCTCCAGCCCCGCGCCCTCGACCAGCTCGCGCAGCGAGCGCGGCTCGTAGCGGCGTTCATGGTCGAGCGCCTCATCGTGGCCGCTCCACAGCCAGCGATGAGCCGGGACGGTCAGCACCAGGATCCCGCCGGGCCGCAGCACGCGCACCATCTCCTCCATCGCGCGCCGATCCTCGGGGACATGCTCGATGACGTCGCAGCTTATCACGACGTCGAAGTGCTGGTCGGGGAAGTCGAGGCTCTCGACGGGGGATTCAGACAGGTTCCCGAAACCACGTGTGCGGCACAGGCGCAGGGCTTCGGAGGACAGATCGCAGCCCCACAGCTCCCCGGCGCCCTGCAGGTGGGAGAGTGTGCCGCCGGTGCCGCAGCCTGCGTCGAGGATCACGCGCGGCTCCACGTCGGGCGCGAAGCGATCCACGAGCCTGCGCACGAGGCGGCGTCGGCCGACGAACCACCAGTAGGTGTCCTCGAGGCGGCGCATCTTCTGCAGTTCGGTTGCGCGCATGTGCGGTCCCCGTAGGACAGGCTTCTCCGCCTGTCGGAATGAGGGGAGCGGCTGACGGGCTGGAAGCCCGCCCTACCAACGACGGACGGCGAACAACTTCACGCCCACGTTCGGCTGCCGCCAGCCGCTCCCCTTTCCCTCTTCACCATTCACTGCTCACTGCGGCAACGCGCAGTAGCGCGCGTCCGGCTTCATCTCCGGCCGCACGCTCTCGATGAACTCCGCGAGTGCGGTCGGGCCGAGGTCGCCCTCGCCGCGCTTGCGCACGGCCACCTGCCCGGCCTCCTGCTCCTTGTCGCCCACCACGAGCATGTACGGGACCTTCTCCATCTCGGCCTGGCGGATCTTGTTGCCGAGCGTCCCGCTGTCCGTGTCGACCTCAACGCGCAGGTCCTCGCAGCGGAGCTGGTAGGCGATCTTCTGCGCGTAGTCGAAGTTCCGGTCGTTGATCGGCAGCACCTTCACCTGCACCGGCGCGACCCACATCGGGAACTCGCCCGCGCACTGCTCGATGAACACGCCCATGAAGCGCTCGATGCCCGCGAGCACCACGCGGTGCACCATCGCCGGACGATGCTCCTGCCCGTCCTCGCCCACGTAGGTCATGTCGAAGCGCTCGGGCAGGTTGAAGTCGCACTGGATCGTCGGCCCCTGCCAGAGCCGGCCGAGGGCGTCCTTCATCTTGATGTCGATCTTCGGCCCATAGAACGCGCCACCGCCCTCGTCCACCTCCCACGTGAGGTTGTTGGCTTCCAGCGCGCCCTTGAGCGCGTTGGTGGCGTCCTCCCAGACGCTTGCGGCGCCGATCGACTTCTCCGGGCGCGTGCTCAGGAAGACCTCGTACTCATCGAAGCCGAAGACGTGCAGCATGTCGTCGGCGAACTCCAGCACGCCCGTGATCTCCTCGGTGAGCTGGTCCATGCGGCAGAAGATGTGCGCGTCGTCCTGCGTGAAGCCACGCACGCGCAGCAGGCCGTGCAGCACGCCGGACTTCTCATGCCGGTAGACCGTGCCAAGCTCGAAGTAGCGCATCGGCAGGTCGCGGTACGAGCGCGTGTGCTGCTTGTAGATCAATATGTGCCCGGGGCAGTTCATCGGCTTGATGCCGTAGGACTGGCCCTCGATCTCCGTGAAATACATCGGGTAGCCCTGCTGCGCGTGGCCGGAGACCTCCCAGATGTCGGACTTGACCAGGTGCGGCGTGCGCACGATCTCGTAGCCGCGGCGGATGTGCTCATTCGTCGCGAACTCCGTGATCAGATGGCGCAGCATAGCGCCCTTCGGGTGGTAGTAGACCAGGCCCGCGCCGGCCTCCTCGTGGAAGCTGAACAGGTCGAGGTCACGCCCGAGCCGCCGATGGTCGCGCCGCCGCGCCTCCTCGATCAGGTGCAGGTGCTCCTCGAGCTGCTCCTTCTTCGGGTAGGCGGTGCCGTAGATGCGCGAGAGCATCACGTTCGCCTCGCTCCCGCGCCAGTACGCGCCGGCGACGGAGAGCAGCTTCACCTGCTTGATCCGCCCCGTGCTGGGCACGTGCGGGCCACGGCACAGGTCCACGAACTCACCGTGCTCGTAGAGCGAGACGCTCTCGTCCTCGATCTCGTCGATCAGCTCGAGCTTGTAGCGGTTCTGCTTGCCCTCGAAGAGCTCTTCGGCCTCGGGCTTGTCGATGGCCCTGCAGGAGAAGGGCTGGTCGGCCTTGATGATCTGCCGCATGCGGTCCTCGATGGCGCGCAGGTCGTCCTCGGTGAACGCCTCCGGGACCTCGAAGTCGTAGTAGAAGCCGTCGTCGATCGACGGGCCGATCGTCGGCTTCGCCTCAGGGAAGAGCTGCAGGACCGCATCGGCCATGATGTGCGAGGCCGAGTGCCAGTAGACGTGCTTCCCCTCCTCCGAGTCGAAGGTGTAGACCGCGAACTTCGCGTCCTCGTCGATCGGCGTGGCGAGGTCCACGAGCCGGCCGTCGAGGCCGGCTGCCATGGCTGCTTTGGCGAGGCGCGGACCGATCTTCTCCGCCGCCTCGAGAGCCGTGGTACCGCGCGGCACCTCAAGGGGCGTGCCGTCGGGCAGCGTCAGCGTGATCTGGTCGCTCATCTGCGGCTCTCCTTTGCGGTGCGCGTAGGACAGGCTTTCCAGCCTGTCAGTCTTTCACGCAGGACAGGCCTCGGAAGCTCCCGGATGACAGGCTGGAAAGCCTGTCCTACGTGGGTTAAACGAAAACCCCCATCCATGTTGGATGCGGGGCGAGTGTTTCTTCATGGATGTTCGCGGCCATACCAGGGCCGATCGGGACTCATGTATTGGTTGTGCTTTGATGGGGGGCCCTGGAGGAACGCCTCAACGCGCCACCGTGTCGTTCGTCGGATGGTGCGTTCTGGAGGAATGCCTCCAGGCCCGTCACAGGTCGCTGATTTCGGTGGACCGGAGGAACGCCTCCGCATCACACCGCTCGCCGCCAAACAGATGACCAACCACCGGAGGTTCCCCTCCGGGTCCGGCCCTACGCCGTCGAACAGATAGCGATCGCTGGCCCAACGTCGCCAGCCCTAATCTCCTGCCGTCGAACAGATGGGAAGCGCTGGAGCACCGCTCCACGCCCCATCTCATGCCGCAAAAAGGTGGCGGTCCCGGAGGAAGCCTCCAGGCCCGGCCACAGTTCCGTTTAAGGTGGTGGGCGCTGGAGGAATTGAACCTCCGACCTCCACCGTGTCAAGGTGGCGTTCTTCCCCTGAACTAAGCGCCCACCCACAGCCTGTGGACAGCTATTATAGCAATCAGGGGGGCGGATGTAAAGCCCGTTGTGCGTGGAACCCCGGCGGCGCCCGAGCACTCTAACTCCCCAGAGCACTCGAATGCCGGACCACGTGGAGGGGTCAGATGATGTCTCGCATATTCGTTGCACTGATGCTTGCCGCGCTGGCGCTGCCGGCGCTGGCGCAGGATGCCGGGCCGGTGCAGGTGGACACTCAGATACAGTCAGTCGCGCTGTTCAAGAACGGGCTGGGCTACTTCACCCGCGTGGGTGAGCTGCCGAACAAGCCCGGGGAGATCGAGGTCGGGCCGCTGCCCGCAGCCGTGCACGGCACGCTCTGGCTCGGCTGGGGCGAGGGCGTGCAGTTCGGCAACCTGCGCTCGCGCGAGGTCGTCTCCACCGACACCCGCGACGCGCTCTCCGTCGATGAGCTGATCCGCGCGAACATCGGCAAGCGCGTGCGCATCACGCTGCCCGGCGATGACAAGCCGGTGATCGGCACGATCCTCTCATACTCGAAGCCCGAGACGCCCACGCCGCCGAGCCCCTACATGACGATCGTGCCGCCGCGGCCCGAGGGCCAGGGCGTCATCCTCATCAAGACCGACGGCGACACGCTCGCGCTGGCGCCGAACCAGCTCCAGCGCATCGTCTTCCTGCAGGACCCCGCGACGGGCGTGCCGGCGGACACGAAGCAGGTGGCGATCGCCGGGCAGCTTGCGAAGGCCCCGCGTAACGGCACGATCTCGGCGAGCTACCTTGCGCCCGGGATCACCTGGGCGCCGAGCTACCTCGTGGACATCTCAGATGACACGCAGGCGATGCTCACCGCGAAGGCGGTCATCATCAACGAGATCGAGGACCTCAGCGGCGCGCAGGTGGACCTCGTGACCGGATTCCCCCACCTCGAGTTCTCCGGCATCATCAGCCCGCTGGCGAAGAAGCAGGACCTCGAGGCCTTCCTCAACTCGCTCTACAGCGGAGCGTCCGGCGGCATGCGCCGCGAGGCCCCCGTGATGGCGCAGGTGGCCTACAACGCCGCGATGGACTACGGGGCCGCGCCGACGCCGAGCTACGGCACGCCTGCCGAGGGCACGGAGACCGAGGACCTGTTCTTCTACCCGCTCAAGGACGTGACCCTCGCGCGTGGCGAGACGGGCTACTACCCGCTGTTCTCGCAGCGCATCCCGTTCGAGCACGTCTACACGTGGGAGATACCGGACTACATCGACCAGTACGATCACTATCAGCAGCCGAGCGATCAGCAGCAGCAGATCGTCTGGCACAGTCTGCGGCTGACGAACGAGACGGGGATGCCGTGGACGACCGCTCCCGCGGAGACCGTCAAGGACGGCCGCATCCTCGGGCAGGCGACGCTGCACTACACGCCGCGCGGCGGTGAGACGCTGCTGAAGATCACGCAGGCGCTGGGGATTCAGCCGGACGAGATCGAGCTGGAGACCGGCCGGCAGCCGAACGCGCAGACCTTCCAGGGCTCACGCTACGACCTCGTGACGGTCAAGGGCACGCTGAAGATGCGCAGCCATCTGGACAAAGAGGTCACGGTCGAAGTGACGAAGGTGCTGACGGGCGAGGTGCAGGAGACCTCACCACAGGCCGAGGTCGTCAAGCTCGCGGCGGGCCTCAAGCGCGTCAATCCGCGCTCGCGGCTCGTGTGGGAGTTGCCGCTTCCGGCGGGAGAGACAGTGGAGATGACCTACGTGTATCAGGTCTACGTGCGCAATTGACGGGAACGACCGCGACGGGGCCGGTTTGCGGGGGAAGCCGGCCCCGCCGCGTTGCGACTACCCATGCGGCAGAAAGATCGTCGCCGCCATGAGTCCACTGGACAGGCAGATCACTGCCCATCCAATCCACGGGCTGAGCTGCGTCCACGAAAGTCTCTTCGGATCGCCTGTCTCCATCGCACTGCGACCTCCCCGAGCGCCGGTCGCTGCCACCACGAGTCTGTTATACCCCACCAACCCGGTGGTAATACATCCGCAATCTCCCCCATTCTCGCATCGGTGAATCCCGGAAATGCGTCTCGGCAACGATCGGTGGCTCGCGAACCGCACGGGAGCCATACCAAGCATCGGTCCGAGAGCGTGCGCGCTTGAGGGCTCCTGCGCAAATCCGCCTACCATCCGGCAGGATTGCGCCGGGCGAAGGGGAAGAGGGCAGTGGTCTGAACGCTGATCTACGTTGTCAGAGGAATGGTTCCGATATGTTCACGAGCGTGAGTGATGTCCTCCGGTTCGTCGAGTCAGAGGACGTACGGATGATAGACCTGAAGACAATCGACCTCGTCGGGCGTCAGCACCACGTGACGGTGCCTGCCCGCAACCTTAGCGTCGAGGCGCTCGCGAAGGGCGTCGGCCTCGACACCTCCAGCTACGTCGGCTACAAGAGCGTCGAGCGCGGAGACATGCGGGTCGTGCCGGACATCGGCACCGGGATGCTCGACCGGTTCTTCGAGATGAAGACCCTCAGCTTCATCTGTGACATCGTCGAGCCCATGAGCAGTGACGCGTACATGCGCGACCCACGAGGCGTGGCACGGCGCGCGCAAAGCTACTTCTCCGAGGTCGTCAGCCCCGGGGAGGCGATCTTCTCCCCTGAGATGGAGTTCTACGTGTTCTCCGACGCGGACTACCGCTCGGATATGGACGCGGCCGGCTACGAGGTCGAATCGACCGAGGCCCTCATCAGCGCGCGACCGGCGGGTGAGCCCGCGCTCGGCTACCGCATGGCCCCGCACGGCGGCTACCACGCCGCGCCGCCGCGCGACCGGCTGCACGACCTGCGCTCGGAGATGCTCGCGGCGATCGCCGACGCGGGCGTGCCCACGCACTACCACCACCACGAGGTCGGCGCGCCGGGGCAGGTGGAGGTCGAGGTCGGCTTCGGCCCGCTGCTGAAGATGGCCGACGCGGTGATGGTCATGAAATACCTGATCGCCAACATCGCGTTTGAGGCCGGCCTGTCCGCGACTTTCATGCCCAAGCCGATGTTCGGCGAGGCGGGCAACGGCATGCACGTGCACCAGTACGTGACCCACGAGGGCCAATCGCTCTTCTACGATGAGGCGGGCGAGTACGCGAAGATGAGCGAGCTGGGCCTGCAGTGGACCGGCGGTCTGCTCATGCACTCGGCGGCGCTGCTGGCGCTGACCAGCCCGAGCACGAACTCCTACCGCCGCCTGGTACCGGGCTACGAGGCGCCGATCAGCGCGTTCTTCGGGCTCTCCAACCGCACCGCCGCGGTCCGCATCCCCGCCTACGGCGTCAGCCCGGCCGAGAATCGGATCGAGTTCCGCCCGCCCGACGCGACCTGCAACCCCTACCTCTGCCTCGCGGCGATGTGCATGGCGGGCCTCGACGGCATCCGGCAGGGCATCGACCCGTCCGAGCACAACTTCGGCCCGTTCGACCAGGACGTGACGCAGATGGCGCCGGAGCAGCGGGCGAAGATCAGGCAGCTCCCCACCTCGCTCGGCGACGCGCTCGACGCGCTGGAGGCGGACCACGAGTTCCTGCTCGAGGGCGACGTGTTCTCGCGCGACCTGATCGAGGCGTGGCTGCAGGTCAAGCGCGAAGAGGTGGCGGAGGTCAACCTGCGCCCCCACCCGCACGAGTTCGTCATGTACTACGACTTCTGATCCGGACCTTCCGACGTTCACCGGCACCCCACGGGCATTACGCTCGTGGGGTGTTGCGTTTCTGGGTCGCACCTCGCTCGTCCCACCCCTCCGGCACGACTATGCATTACGCACATCCAGGGCGGGGGGAGGCGGCGGGTGGTCGGTCGCTGTTGTTGCCGTGGAGGGGCCGCCGCGAGCGTCAGATGCGCAGCATCTGCGCGAGGGGTGAGTTCCCCCTGGGGAACTCAGCCGCTGTGCCGGCCCGCCGTTGCGGACTCGTAAGCCGGGGGCCGGCACAGCGGCTCCGGTCCCTACTCGCTGCGCTCGCAGGGACCGGACCGCGCTTCGCGCGGCGGCCCCTCCAAACGACGCACGGCGCCGTCGCGCGCAATGGCGGCCCAATCCGCCGCCTCGGCAGTATGTGCGTAATGCATAGTCCGGAACGGGACGGGGGCCGGGGGGGGGAGGCCGTCGTTGTCGCCCGCGTCGCACTCCCACACCTTGACAATCCCCTTCAGCCTGCTATACTTGACTAGTCGGCAGGCGGCTGCCGACTGCCGACCAGTGACTTACACGAGCACTTGCGGACCCCTCAGCGACAGGGGTGACGGACCAGATGGCCACCAATCGGCTCCTCCCCTTCAAGGATTACGGCGGATGCTCCATCGTGGGCGTCATGGATCAGAGCGGCCGCCTCTTCGGCGGTGACGCTGTCATCCGCGCCATCGCCAACATGCATGAGCGCTCCAACGGCCTCGGCGGAGGCTTCGCCGCGTACGGCATCTACCCCGCCCGCGCCGATCAGTACGCGATGCACCTGATGTTCGACACGGCCGCGGCGAAGGCCGAGACGGAGGCGCTGCTGCACGAGCGCTGCTTCGTGCATCACGCCGAGGAGATCCCGACGCGCCACCATCCGAACATCACCGGCGAGCCGCTCGTGCACCGCTACTTCATCAACATCGAGCCCGACGCCGACCGCCCGTTCATGGACGAGGACGACCTCGTCGTCGAGCTGCACATGCACATCAACGCGGCGGTGCAGGACGCCTTCGTCTTCTCCGCCGGCAAGAACATGGGCTGCTTCAAGGGCGTGGGTTACCCCGAGGACCTCGGGGCCTACTTCCGGCTTGACGAATACGAGGCATACACCTGGATCGCCCACGGGCGCTTCCCGACCAACACCACCGGCTGGTGGGGCGGCGCGCACCCGTTCTCGATCCTCGACTGGGCCATCGTGCACAACGGCGAGATCTCGTCCTACGGCATCAACAAGCGCTACCTGCGCAACTTCGGCTACGAGCGCACGCTGCAGACCGATACTGAAGTGATCGCATACCTCTTCGACCTGCTGATCCGCAAGCACGAGCTGCCGCTTGAGGTCGCCTGCCGGGCGATGGCGCCGCCGTTCTGGGCGGACATCGAGCGCATGGGCGAGGATGAGGCGGCGCAGGCGCGGGCGATCCGCGCGGTCTACGGCGGTGCGCTGCTCAACGGCCCGTTCGCGGTTGTGGTCGGCAGCACCGGGCGCATGATCGGCTTCTCCGACCGCACCAAGCTCCGCCCGCAGGTCTGCGCGCGCGGCGGCGAGCGGCTCTACATTGCCTCCGAAGAGGCCGCCATCCGCACCATCTGCCCCGACCCGGACATCGTCTGGCATCCGGATGCAGGTGAGCCGGTGGTGGGCGAGCTGAACGTGGGCGTCAGGGCGCGCTGACCGTTGCGGCAAACGCACGGGCGGGGGCGCCCGTGCCACGGAATGACGCACCTCATCCACGGTCCTCCGGACCGTCCATCTGACAGGAGCTGTCAGCGTTGCCTGAGTGGCTGACTCAACCGGATTTCCTCGTCGAGCGCGACCCGGAGCGCTGCATCCAGTGCGAGGTGTGCGTCCGGCAGTGCGCCAATGAGGTGCATGAGTTTGACGCCGAGCTGCGCGAGGTCTTCAGCGACAGCGCCGCCTGCGTGGGCTGCCACCGCTGCGCCTCGCTGTGCCCGACCGACGCGATCTCCATCCGCGAGGTGGAGCTGGAGTTCCGTACCAACGCGAACTGGTCGCCGCAGGTGATCCGCAACATCTACCGCCAGGCCGAGCAGGGCGGCGTGCTGCTCACCGGCATGGGCAACCCCGAGGGGCTGCCGATCTACTGGGACCGCATGCTGCTCAACGCCTCGCAGGTCACCAACCCGTCCATTGATCCGCTCCGCGAGCCGATGGAGTTGTTCACGCAGCTCGGGAAGAAGCCCGCACGGCTCGAGTTCGCCGAGGATGGCGCGCTGCAGACGCAGATCGGCCCGCAGCTTGAGCTCAAGGTCCCGGTCATGTTCTCCGCGATGTCCTACGGCTCGATCAGCTACAACGCCTCCGAGGCGCTGGCGCGCGCGGCCCACGAGGTCGGCACGTACGCCAACACGGGCGAGGGCGGGCTGCACGAGCATATCAAGCCCTACGCGGACAACATGATCGTGCAGGTCGCGTCCGGGCGCTTCGGTGTGGACGTGGACTACCTCAACGCCGCCGCGGCGATCGAGATCAAGATCGGGCAGGGCGCCAAGCCAGGCATCGGCGGGCACCTGCCCGGCGAGAAGGTCTCGGCGGACATCTCCGCCACGCGCATGATCCCGGAGGGGACCGACGCGATCTCCCCCGCTCCGCACCACGACATCTACTCGATCGAGGACCTGCGCCAGCTTATCTACGCGATCAAGGAAGCGACGCGCTACACCAAGCCCGTCGGCGTGAAGATCGCGGCGGTGCATCACATCGCGGCCATCGCCTCCGGCGCGGTGCGCGCGGGCGCGGACTTCGTCGCGATCGACGGCTACCGCGGCGGCACCGGCGCGGCGCCGACGATGATCCGCAACAACGTCGGCATCCCGATCGAGTTCGCGCTCGCCGCGGTAGATGCGCGGCTGCGCGAGGAGGGCATCCGGCACGATGCCTCGCTGATCGTGGCGGGCTCGTTCCGCTGCGCCGCCGACGTGGTGAAGGCCATCGCGCTCGGCGCGGACGCCTGCTACATCGGCACCGCGGCCCTGGTGGCGATGGGCTGCCACCTCTGTCAGAAGTGCTACACGGGCAAGTGCAACTGGGGCATCGCGACGCAGGACCCGTATCTGACGCGACGCCTGAACACGAACATCGCGACGCGGCGGCTCACAAACCTGCTGCAAAGCTGGGGGCACGAGATCCAGGAGATCATGGGCGGCATGGGCATCAACGCCATCGAGAGCCTGCGCGGCAACCGCGACCACCTGCGCGGCGTGAACCTGAGCGACCGCGAGCTGCAGGTGCTCGGCATTCAGATGGCGGGGGAGTAATGCGATGAAGCGAATACGGATCTACGAAGAGCATTGCATCGGCTGCGGGTTGTGCGAGGTCCACTGCCTCGTGCAGCACTCGCGCTCGAGAAAGATCATCCGCGCCTTCCGCGAGGAGCGCGACACCGTCCTCCCGCGCGTGCAGGTCGAGCGCGACGGCTACCTGTCGTTCGCGCTGCAGTGCCGCCACTGCGACGACGCGCTGTGCATCGAGGCCTGCATGACCGGTGCGATGTACCGTGACCCCGAGACCGGAGCGGTGCTGTGCGACACCGACCGCTGCGTCGGCTGCTGGATGTGCATCATGGCCTGCCCGGCGGGCGCGATCCAGCGCGGCACCGAGGGCAAGGTAGCCTCCAAGTGCGACCTGTGCATCGGCCAGGACGTGCCCGTCTGCGTCATCAACTGCCCCAACGAAGCGATCGTGCTCGAGGATGATGACGATGAGTGACGCGAAGTACCTTATCATCGGCAACTCGGCGGCGGCGATCGCGGCCGTGAGCGGCATTCGCGAGGTCGATCCGGACGGGACGATCACGCTGGTCGCGCGCGAGGAGCATCACACCTACTCCCGCCCGCTGATCACCTACCTGCTCGGCGGCAAGGTGGACGAGGAGGGGATGCTCTACCGCCCCGCCGACTGGTACGAGCGCGTGGGCGTCAATACAATCCTCGGCGCCGAGGTCACGTCCGTCGATCCGCAGGCGCACACCGTCACGACCGCCGACGGCCGCACGCTCGGATACGAGAAACTGTTGATCGCGGTCGGTGGGACGCCGATCGTGCCCCGCGACCTGCAGGGCGCCGATGCCGCGGGCGTATTCACCTTCACGACTTGGGATGACGCGCACGCGATCAGGCAGTACATCGAGGAGCACGGCGTGCAGTTGGCGGTCGTCATCGGCGGTGGTCTGATCGGGCTCAAGTCCGTCGAGGCGCTCGTGGCGCTCGGCATCCGCACGACGGTCGTCGAGCTGGCCGACCGGATGCTCAGCGCGACCTTCGACGAGACCGCCTCGCGCCTGGCGCAGAAGCGGCTGGCGGAGGCGGGTGTGGAGGTGCGCTGCGGCACGACCGCGACCGAACTGCTCTCCGAGGACGGCAGCGTGGTGGGCGCGAAGCTCAGCGACGGCGACACGGTCCCGTGCGAGCTGGTGATCCTCGCGATCGGCGTGCTGCCTGCGACCGACCTCGTCGAGGGCTCCGCGGTTGCGACCGACCGTGGCATCCTCGTGGACGATGGCATGCGCACCTCGGCCGAGGACGTGTTCGCAGCCGGGGACGTGGCCCAGGCGAGGGCGCTCTTGTGCGGCACAAAGCGCTGCATCGCGATCTTCCCCAACGCCTACCGCCAGGGCGCGATCGCCGGGCGCAACATGGCCGGCGCGGACGCGACGTGGGACGGCGGCCTCGTCATGAACTCGGTGACCGTGGTGGACATGCCGACGATCTCCGTGGGCGTGACCGAGGCCCGCGGCGAGGACTGTGAGGAGCTGTCCGAGCTGGACGAGGACGCATACTCCTACCGCAAGATCGTGCTGGAGGGCGACCGGATCGTCGGCGCGGTCTTCGTTGGTGAGATCGACCGGGCGGGGATCATCACCGGGCTGATCCGCGAGCGGATCGACGTCTCGAGCGTGCGTGAGATGCTGCTGACCGACGACTTCGGGCTGATCAGCGTGCCGGCCGAATACCGCCGGCGCGTGCTGTCGGGGACGGGAGTTCAGTGATGGCGATGAGAATCGACGCGGCCAATCTGCACTACAGGGAGCTCAACGAGCGCATTCACGAGGTTGTTTCTGCTCGCGAAACAGAATTGTTACTTGACAGCGTTCTGGGTCATCGCTATATTGGGGCCGGTCTCAAGGGCGGCTTGCGCATTGAGATTAACGGTGTGCCCGGGAATGACCTTGCGGCATTCATGGACGGCGCCGAGATCATTGTCAACTCGAACGCCCAGGATGGCGTTGCGAACACGATGAATGACGGAAGCATCGTCATTCACGGCGACGCCGGCGACATCCTCGGGCACTCCATGCGCGGCGGCACGATCTACGTGGCGGGCCTCGTGGGCTACCGATGCGGCATCCACTGCAAGGCCTACGAGAGCAAGCTCCCCGTGATCGTTGTGGGCACGACGGCGGGCGACTACCTCGGCGAATACATGGCCGGGGGCGCGATCGTGGTGCTCAACCGCGATGACGAGCCGGGCTCGCCGGTCGGGAGATTCTGCGGGACCGGAATGCATGGAGGTGTGATCTTCGTCCGCGGCGAAGTGGACGACTACCAGCTCGGCGCGGAGGTCGCGGTGGCGGAGGTCGGCGAGGCCGACTGGGGAATACTCGAAGCGATCGTGGCGGATTACTGCACGAACTTCGACCTCGGCCCGGGGCGCTTATCGCCCGATGAGTTTCTGAAGCTCTATCCGCGGAGCAGCCGGCCGTACGGCAAGCTCTACGCGTATTGATAGAAACAGTTTTGAGGTTTGGCACCCTTTCGAGGGTGCCGAGGGATGCGCTCTTCCCCCCGGCGCATCCCTCATTCTTTGTACGGCCATGCTACGGAATTGCCTTCATCCGCAGCGACCGCCACGGCGCCCGCGGCTCCTCCCCCGGCTGCTCCGACGACCGCCACGGCGGCCAGATCGCCAGCACCAGCCACCCCGACAGGATCCCGATCAGGGCCCCGAATGTCACGTCCGAGACGTAGTGCGCCCCCAGCACCACGCGCGAGGCCGCCACGAAGACTCCGAGCAGTAGCAGTGGCCAGCGCGCTCGTGGGAAGTAGTGGCTGCAGATCGTCACGAAGACGAATGCGAACGAGGCGTGGCCCGACGGGAACGAGTGGTAGTCGGTGCCGGGCCCGTAGAAGAGCGTGGGTTCGGGGATCTGCGACGGCCTCGGACGCCCGACGAGCCACTTGATGCCCTCCGTCAGTGCCGTCTGCACCGCAAAACCCGTCAGGATTGTCACCAGCAGGCGCTTCCACCGCCCCCGCGCTGCAATCAGTGCGAGCGCCACCAGCAGCGGCCCGAGGTCCCAGGTCCCGATGTACCGCCCGAACTGCCCGAGCGTCTGAACCACGGAGTTCTGCACCACCGAACTCCTGACTAACTCCTGGTTCATCGGGTCGATGTACCAGTATGCGACCAGCGTCGCGCCACAGAACAGGACGACGATCAGCGTGGCCATCGCGCGGCGTCGCGAGCGCGCGACGACCGAGCGGCCCTCGAACGACGCGAGCCAGCGCTCGCGCGTCTCTCTGCGCAGACGCTCCTCCGCCTCGATAGCCTCGCGCGTCTCATCGGTCACCGGCGGCCAGATCCACAGGAAGACCACGCCCGCGACCGTGCCGATCACCGCGCCGACGATCACGTCCGAGAGGTAGTGCGCGTGCACGAGGACGCGGCTGATCGAGACGAAGACCGCCGCGATCCACGCCACCCACCGCCAGCGCGGGAACCACGCGGAGACGATCATCGCCAGCATGAAGCTGAACGAGGCGTGGCCGGACGGGAAGGATGCTCCCCCACCGAAGCCCGCGAAGAGCGATGCGTCCGGGACCTGCCGCGGGCGCGGGCGGCCCGTGAGTAGCTTGAGCCACTCCACCGCCGCGGTCCGACAGATGTAGGCGACGACTACCGTCTTGAGCAGCCGCCGCCAGCGCCGTCCGGCGGCGAGTAGCATGATCGCGATCAGCAGTGGCCCAAGCTGCCAGTTTCCCACGTAGGTAGCAAGAGAAAGCACGCCCTCGCACGGGGCGGCCCGGGTCCACGAGTTGTCAAGGTCGCAGACGGGCTGGTCGAGGTACAGGACGGCGATGCCCGCACAGACGATCCCCAACACGACCACCAGCGCGAGGAGCGTGGTGTCGTGTCGCTTGCGGGAAAGGGCGTCGGGGTTGGGGCGGCCGGGCATGCAGGGCCTCCGCGAATGAGGTTAGATCGGTAGCGTTGCCTGGGTATCGTAACCTCACGACCCGCAAGTGTCAATTGAGTGCGGGGCGGACCAGTCGGCGGTCGGGTGAGATGGACCGACGCGAAAGGGGCGACGTGCATGCAGCCGAGACTGTGCCGTGCGGGTGCTCTGGTCACGATGGTGATGGTCGCGCTCGGAGTGGCGGGATGCGGAGGCAGCACGGGCGGGGACTTCGACCCGCCCGATCCCCCGTACCTCGACAGCCTCGCGATGAACCCGACCACCGCGACGGTGCAGGTCGGCGCGTCGCGGAGCATCACCGTCACCGGCCGCGATCAGTACGGCGACCCGTGCGACTGCGCCCCCACCTGGACGGTCGAGGGCGGCGTAGGCACCGTGGACACGAGCTCGGCGTCGAAGGCCGCCACGCACACCGTCGAGTTCACCGCGACCTCCGCCGGATCGGGAGCCGTCATCGCGCAGGTGGGCGGCATGACGGCGCGCTGCGCGCTGACCGTCACCGAGGAGGCGCCGCCGCCCTCGGGCGATCTGACGAACCTGTTCTTCCTGCACCACTCGACCGGCAACGGCTTCGTCGAAGAGGGCGACATGCGCGCGACCGTCGCCTCCTACAACGCCGGCAACGGGACGAGCTTCGAGCTCTGGGACCACGGCTACAACGGTGAGGGCCTGCGCAATGCCGCGGGGGTCTGGACCGGCACGAGCTACAACACCCCCGGCGACAATACCGACCCGGACGGCCTGCACGAGTTGTGGACCACCAACAACAACGCGCGCCGCGACATCCTCGCCAACCACGAGGTCATCGCCTTCAAGTCCTGCTTCCCGGCCTCCGCCATCGGCGACAGTCAGATGCTGGCGCAGTACAAGCAGTACTACCGCGAGATGCGCGACTTCTTCGACACGCGCACCGACCGGCTCTTCGTGGTGATGAGCACGCCGCCGCTGCACCGCCTGTCCACCAACACCACGGAGGCGCGCAACGCCCGCGCCTTCGCCAACTGGCTCAAGAGCGCCGAATACCTCGGCGGCCACCCGAACGTGGTCTGCTACGACCTCTTCAACCGCCTCGCGAAAGCCGACGACGGCTCCGCCGCCGCGAACCGCCTCCGCTACGAGTACGAGGGCTCGCACAACGATGGCGATTCGCACCCGAACACCGCCGGAAACGAGGTGATCGGGCCCTCTCTGGCGCAGTACCTGATCGACGCTGCGCAAGGCTACTCGCCGCCGGGAGGATGAGCCCGATGAGGGCCGCGGTACGGTTGCTGGCGCTGTCGATCACGGTCGCCTGCGCATTCGCGTGTGCGTCCGCGAGTGCCGAGATCATGAAGTTCCCGGACCCGCTGCAGCAGGGCAATGTGCTGCAGTACTGGCGGCTCACGCACGATCCGGCGATCCGCGACCATGCGAACTACCACAACACGAACTGCTTCAGCCCGGATGGCCGCTACATCTGCTACACGCACTATGATGTGCCGAACGTCGGCGGGCCCGACGGCTGGCCGATCTGCATCATCGACCTGCAGTCCGGCGAGGCGCTTGAAGTCGGCTGGGGCGCCTCACCGCGCTGGGCGAACAAGCACAACTGGCTGTTCTACTCGCGCCCGAACCCCGACGGCGGCAACCCGTGGGAGAAGGGCACCGAGGTCTGGCGCTACGACGTCGAAAGCGGCGAGAGCGACCTCATCACCTGGGGCTGGGAGTTCCTCGGCTCGACCGACCGCAATGACGAGTACATCTTCGGCAACCAGCGCCGCCGCGACCTGATCGAGCAGGGGAAGATCTTCCACACCTGCCGCGCGCGCATCGAGCCGGGCAGCGAGATGGAGGTGCTCTTCGCAGAGCAGTCGGCCATCCGCCCGCTCTGCAACCCCGAGCACGACATGCTCAGCACCCGCGGCAAGCAGGAGGGCCCGTTCGGCGCGTCGCGCCTGTGGATGGACCTCGACGGCTCGAACGTGCGCATCGGCATCCCGATGATCCAGAGCGGTCACATGTCCTGGTCCGGCGACGGCACGTGGCAGCTCGTCGGCAACACCCAGGCACAGGGCCGCCGCTGGGACGAGCCCTTCCCGAGCGACATGCACCTGCTCGCGAACTGCCGCTTCGGCGACATCAGCCCCTGCGGCCGCTCCGGGCGCTGGATCTGCGGCGACTACGGGATCGCCGACCTGCGCTCGGGCGACGGCACCACCCTCCCACGCGCACCGTCCGTCATCTGCTACCCCACCAGCATCGGCGACAGCTCCGAACCCTACGACGCCGACCCGAAGGGCAGCCCAGACGGCACGAAGATCTGCTTCGTATCGAACTACCCCTTCGCGACCGCGCCGGTGACCTTCGCCACCGAGACGATCACCGACGAGACCAGTCTGCCGGTCGAGAGCACCGAGGGCTTCGCAGAGTCCGGCGAGCTGAACGCACATGGGATGGTCATCGGCTACTCGTCGAAGACCCCGACCACATTCGAAGGCATCGAGCTCGGGAGATACGCCACGCGCCGCTACCAGATCGTGAAGAAGGGCTGGGCGATCACCGACTTCGGCGCGCGCCTGCTGACCGATGAGGAGCTCACGCAGTCAATCGAGCCCTTCTCATGGCTGGTGGACGCGGTCAAGGAGGCCGGCTTCGGCGAGGACTGCCCGCTCCTCCGCCAGCGCCAGACGGACCTCTACTGCAGCGTGGTGCGCCTCCCTGACCCGCCACAACTGCGCGAGGCGCAGGGGGCGGTCGAGCTGGTCCCCGGCGAGAACCACCGCGAAACCTTCGGCTACCTGCTGCTGCGCGATGGCGAGCGCCTCGGTGACGAGGCCCTTCGGCCCGGCGCCGAGCTGACCCTCGACGGGCCCGGCGACTACACCGCCGTCGCAGTCGAGTGGAGCGGCCTGGAGGGCCACCCGAGCCTGCCGTTGACCGTCGCAGCAGGAACGCGGCTGCGCGTACTCGCGGACGCGCCCGAAGACTTCGCGTGGACCACCGACGCGTGGCGGAGCGGAGGGCAACTGTGCTCCGAGCAGGAGGCGCGTGCGGCCGACGAGGCCGTCCACGCAGTCTTACACCTGCGCGACGGCGTGATCCGCCGCGAGCGCTGGGAGCGGGGCGCGCTGGTCTCCGCCGACGACCTGAACGCCGACGGCTACGCGACCCGACGCTGCACCTACGAGGATGGCACGATGCGCACGCGCGAGTACTGGACGCCGCTCGACCAGCGCGTCAGCCGCGAGCTGTTCGCGCCCGACGGCTCGAAGACCGAGCAGACTCAGTGGCGCCACGATCGCAGCCCTGACGAGGAATCGGCTCACTGGTGGTTCGACCACGGCTGGCCGGTGCGCCAGGAGATCAGGGGGAAGACCTGGATGAAGCAGGGCCTCGACTGGGTGGAGGTCACTCAATGAATCGCGGCATCATTCTGACGGTTGCGCTCTCACTGGTTGCCTGCGGGCCGGCATCGGCGGAGATCACCAAGTTCGCCGATCCGCACCCGCGCGGCAAGGTGATCGAGTACCGGCAGCTCACGCACGATCCGGCGATCCGCGACCATGCGAACTACCACAACACGGAGTGCTTCAGCCCCGACGGCCGCTACGTGTGCTTCACGCACTACACCGCGCCCGACCTCTACCACTGCGACCCGCACGAGGTCCGCGTGATCGACCTGCAGACCGGCGAGGATCGGCTGATCGGCATCGGCTCATCCCCGCGCTGGGCGCAGCAGCACAACTGGCTCTTCTACGTGCGCACCAACCGCGGTCCGGAGGACTCGTGGGAGGCGAACTCGGAGGTCATCCGCCACGACATCGCGACCGGCGAGGAGTTCGTGGTCACGCGCGACATGCAGTGGCTCGGCTCCACCGACCGCCTCGACCGCTGGATCTTCGGCAACCGCTGGCGCTACGACATCCCCGACGACACGCCGCGCAAGACCGTCCGCGCGCGCATCGAGCCGAACGCGCCGCTCGAAGAGATCTGCCACATCAACGAGGCGAATCGGCCGCTGTGCAACCCCGGGCACGACCTCATCAGCATCCGCTGCCACCTCTACGGCCCGTTCGAGCACGCGCGCATGTGGCTGAACTACGACGGCTCGAACCAGCGCACCGGTGTGCCGATGGTGCAGAACGGGCACTGCGCGTGGTCGGGCGACGGCGCCTGGCAGCTCATCGGCAATGGCCGCGCGCAGGGGCGGCGCTGGGACGAGCCGTTCCCCAGCGACGTACACACCCTCTCGTGGATGAGCTTCGGCGACGTGAGCCCCTGCGGGCGCTCCGGGCGCTGGATCTGCGGCGACTACGGCATCGCCGACCTGCGCACCGGCGACGGCGTGGAGCTGCCGCGCGCGCCCTCGGAGCTGTGCTGGCCGGCGGAGATCAGCGACAGCTCCACCGCCTACGACGCCGACCCCAAGGGCTCGCCCGATGGCACCAAGATCTGCTTCGTGTCGAACTACCCCTTCGCGACCGCGCCGCACACGCGCCTGCTGGAGACGATCACCGACCAGACGTCCATGCGCGTGGCGAGCACCGAGGGCTTCCCGGCATCGGGCGAGATCGAGGTGCAGACTGAGGTCATCGCGTATGCCTCGAAGACCGCTACGACCTTCGATGGTCTGGCGCGCCGGCGCTACGGGACGCTCGCGCGCGAGGCGCTGCGCTCGGGCTGGGACGTGACGCTCTTCAGCGCGCGGCTGATGACGCCCGAGGAGCGCGAGCGCGCCGTCGAACCGTGGCCGTGGCTCACGCGCGCGGTCGAGGAGGCGGGCCAGGGCGATGACAGCCCACTGCTCTACCAGCGCCAGACGGACATCTTCATGAGCGTCGTGCGGCTGCCCGATCCGCCGTGGCTACGCGAGCGCGACGGAGCCGTCGAGCTGATCCCCGGCGAGAACCATCGCGAGACCCTCGGCTACCACCTGCTGCGCGACGGCGCGCGCGTCACGCAGGAGCCGCTGCGGCCGGGCGCGCAGATGGATCTGCTCGCGGGCGCATGGCAGGCGGTCGCGGTCGAGCGGAGCGGTCTGGAGGGCATCGCCAGCCGCGAACTGCGCCTCGCCGCTCCCACGCGGCTGACGGTGCTGGCCGACGAACCCGACGGCTTCACGTGGGTGATCGACCAGTGGCGCGTGGGCGACCGGCTCTGCAGCCGCGAGGAGGCACTGGCGGCTCCTGAGGCCACGCGCGAGCTGCTGCAGCGCGCGGAGGGCGTCTTCCGCGTCGAGCGCTACGAGCGGGGCGCGCTGGTCGCCGCGGAGGACGTGAACGCCGACGGCTTCGCCTGCCGCCGCGAGAGCTACGAGGACGGGAAGCTGGCGGTACGCGAGACGTGGCAGCCTATGACGGAGGGCGATCCGCGCCCGCGCACGCGCGAGGTCTTCGCGGCTGACGGCTTCAAGACCCAGGAAGTGCACTTCGGCTACCCGGAGAGCTTCGGACCTCCGGTGGCGGTCAACACGACCTGGTACGACCACGGCTGGCCGGTGCGCCGGGAGACGTATGGTGGGGGCGTCTGGGAGAAGCAGGGGGCGGACTGGGTGAAGGTGGAGTAAAGGCGGTCGCTCACTGGACGCGTTCTGCGCCGACCGCGGAAGGATCGCGAGTGACCTCCTCTTCGCCTCGCCGGCGCGGGCGCACTATGCCCTCGTGGGCCGGTCCACGCACCCCCTCCTCGCTTGACACGGGCGCGAGGTCTCACGTACACTTCCCATACCGCACCCGAGTTCATCGGGGCCATCTTCGTGTACCCCTGACGGAGTGATGTTGCAGTGCAGGCCACCGCCATCCAGCCACTGAGCGACGATCGTGACGTGCGCCGGAAGATGCTCGCGATTCTCCGAGTTCTCGCGGGAATCGACGATGAGCCTCTCGGCGCCCGCGCCATCGGCCGCGAACTCGAAACGTTCGGAATCGAGCTCAGCGAGCGGCAGGTGCGCTACCACCTCCAGTTCATGGACGAGCGCGGGCTGACCCTCGCGGTCGGCAACGCGGGCCGCATCCTCACCGACAAGGGCCGCCACGAGCTCGACAGTGCACAGGTCGCCGAGAAGGTGGGCTTCGTCGCCGCGCGCATCGACCGCCTCGCCTACGCTACCACCTTCGACACGCAGACCGGTCACGGCGACGTGATCCTCAACGTCTCGCTGGTGGCCGAGGAGGACCTGCCGCAGGCCCTCGAATACGCGAAGGTGGCCATCGACGCGGGCTTGTGCATGAGCGATCTCGCCATC
>JALGSW010000228.1 GCA_029821635.1 Candidatus Zipacnadia bacterium | reverse complement strand
ATGATCGGCGTGTTGGCGATCGCCTCGTCGGAGCTGGCACGCAGCTTCCAGACCACGTGGAAGCCCTCCGTCTTCTCCGGCATCATCACGTCGAGGATGATCAGATCGGGCCGGTGCTCCTCTACCGCTGCAATTGCTTCCTGCTCGCTCGAGGCAGTCAACACCTCGTGCCCGACGCGGCTCAGGGCAATGGTGGTTGCGGCGAGGATGTTGCTGTCGTCGTCCACACACAGGATGCGAGCCATAGGTCTCTCCTCCTAAGCCGGCTGGCACGGCGCGTTCGTGTCATTATCCCGATGCAGGGGCAGGCAGTCAAGCGCATCTGATTGCAGCGCCCACCGGCCCGCCGCGTTCAGTGCTCCCGGTGAGTCCGCGATCGGCGGTGAATGTGCCTGCGTACGCCTCGGTCTGCTGGAGGACTCAGTGCCGACGTGGCGAAGATAGCACCTCCAGCGCGTGTGCGCGCACAGGGGCGTATTCTCCGGAGGACCAGCATGAAGGTCTACATCGTGACGGACATGGAGGGCGTGGCCGGGATCAGCCAGTGGGACCCCCGGCATCAGGGCGACACGCACGCCGGAGCCCTCACGCGCCAGCAGTTCAGCCGCCTCCTCACCGAGGAGGTCAACGCGGCCGCCCGCGGCTTCTTCGCCGGTGGAGCGACCGAAGTGATCGTCAACGACGGCCACGGCTCCGGGATGACGATGGAACCCGAGCTGTTCGACGCGCGCATCCAGGTCTTCCATGGCCTGCAGCGCCCGAACTACTGCACGGGCCTCGACGAGACCTGCGCGGCCCTCGCCAGCGTCGGCACGCACGCCAAGGCCCGCACCACGATGGGCAACCTGCACCACACGATGGGCAAGGACGTGCGCGACTACTCCTTCAACGGCATCAGCGTGGGGGAGACCGGGCTGCAGGCATTCCTCGCTGGCTACTACGACGTCCCCTACGTCTTCTGCGCGGGAGACGAGTGGGCCGTGCGCGAGATGCAGGAGCTCTGCCCTGGATGCGTCGGCGCAGCGGTGAAGTTCGGCACCAGCCGCCTCTCGGCCCTCACCGCCGCGCCTGAGCAGGCGCGCGAGATCATCGAGGAGGGCGCGCGGCTGTCCATGGAGCGCATCGGGCAGGTCGAGCCGCTGAAGCTCGAATCGCCCGTGCTCTTCCGCGAGCAGCATGAGCAGCCGATCTTCGACCCGGAGAACCAGGACAAGCAGCCCGCGGGCAGGCGGATCATCGACTGCCGGACGATGGAGTCCGAGGCCGAGACCGTCAAGGCCGTGCTGGACCTCAAGTACGGGTTCGATCCCGACTGGACGCCCGTCTGGAAGCGGGAGGGATAGCGATGCGTTTCTACATGATGACCGACCTTGAGGGCGTGGCGGGAATCACCGGGTGGGAGGACCGCGAGGACGAGAGCATCTGGAACGCCCTGCGGCGCCGGCGCCTCAGCCGCCTGCTGACCGGCGAGGTGAACGCGGCGGTGGACGGGTTGATCGCGGGCGG
This sequence comes from Candidatus Zipacnadia bacterium, assembly GCA_029821635.1. Classification (GTDB taxonomy): domain Bacteria; phylum Armatimonadota; class Zipacnadia; order Zipacnadales; family UBA5352; genus UBA5352. Next base: position 3,824 of record JALGSW010000228.1, on the reverse strand, counting down.
CTTCGATGACGTGATCGTCAATGACGGGCATGGCGCGGGCTCGACGATGAACTACGAACTGGCCGACCCGCGCGCGGTCTACATGCATGGCCTCGACCGCCCGTTCTGGCTGCCCTTCCTCGACGAGAGCTGCGACGCTACTGGCGCGGTCGGCGCGCACGCGAGGGCCTCGACCCCGAACGCTAACCTCGCGCACACCATGAGCGGCGCGATCCGGCGCTGGAGCTTCAACGGGATCGAGGTCGGCGAGACCGGCCTGCAGGCACTGATCGCGGGCTACTTCGGCGTCCCGTTCGTCTTCGCCGCGGGCGACGTGCACCTGTGCCGCGAGATGGAGGAGCTTGTGCCCGGATGCGTGACCGTCGCGGTGAAGCAGGGCACGAGCCTGCTCTCCGCGGTGACGCTTGCCCCCGGGCGTGCGCGCGAAGTGATCCGCGAGGGCGCGGAGCGCGCTTCCGAGGCGATCGGGCGCGTCGAGCCGCTGACGCTCGACTCGCCGGTGGTCTTCCGCGATGAGCGCAAGGAGCCCACGTGGGATGAAGAGCAGCCTGGCGAGGCGACGCGTGTGATCAACGCCCACGTTCGCGAGATCGAGGGCGATGACCTGATGGACGTGCTGATGAGGATGTACCCGAGATACGAGCGCGGCTTCAAGCCGGAGCAGTGGCGGCCGGGAGTGCGCGCCTGAACGCCGGGGGGTGAGGTCAAGCGGGGGCCAAATTCACTGAACATCAGTCGATAGGGAGCGATCGTTGTGTCTGAGAAACGCACCGGGCCGGTGGGCATCTGCCTCGTCGGCGTGAGCAATTTCGCCGGGAGCCACAAGCGCTCGATCGAGAACATCGTCAAGGAGGGGCTGGCGACCTTCGATTGCGTCGTGATCCGCAGCCCCGGCAAGTACCCCGAGGCCATCGAGGAATACACCGAGCGCGGCATCACCATCTACAACGACTTCGACGAGATGCTGGAGGCCGAGCAGGGGCGCGCCGAGCTGCTCTCCCTCCCGCTCTCCATCCAGACGCATGCTGAGCTGTCCATCAAGGCGATGGAGGCGGGCTACGATGTGCTGGTGGAGAAGCCGCCGGCCGCCACCGTCCAGGACGTGGACGCGATGATCGCCGCCTCCGAGGCCACCGGCCACTTCTGTGAGGTCGGCTTCCAGAACCAGTCGAAGAACACCGTCCGCGAGCTCAAGCGCGCCATCTGCGACGGCAAGCTCGGCGACATCGAGCGTATCTCCGTCATGGGCGAGTGGGTGCGCGATGATGGCTACTACGCCCGCAACGCGTGGGCCGGGCAGATGGTCATCGACGGGAAGTACGTACTCGACGGCCCGACCAACAACGCGCTCGCGCACTACCTGTTCAACGCGCTCTACTGGTCGAGCCCGACGTGGAACCACACAGACACCCCCGTGCGCGTGAAGGGCGAGCTGTACCACGCGCACCCGATTCCGGGCGAGGACACCGCCTCGATCCGCGTCGAGACCGCCGACGGCACGCAGATCGTCTACAACGTGACGCTCGCGGGCTGGGAGGTGCAGGGGCCGCTCACGCGCCTGGAGGGCACGAAGGCCACGGCGTGGTGGGACCACGTCGGCGACACGCAGATCGAGTACAAGGACGGCTCGTCCGAGACGATCGCGTGGGATAAGCAGCGCGAGCACGACGAGGTCTTCCGCAACGCGATCCACTACCTGCGCGGCGAGAGCGACGAGCTGCACGCGCCGATCGCGATGACCCGGCCGATGACCGTCGCGCTCAACGGCGCCTACGAGTCCGGCGCGCCGCCCCACGCGGTCCCTGCCGAGCACGTCACCCGCGAGGACCGCGGCGACAAGGTCTTCACCGGCATCAACGGCATCTCGGAGCTGATGGCTCGCTGCTACGAGGAAGCCCTGACCTTCGCCGAGGCAGGCGCACCGTGGGCCTACGAGCCGGAGTGGTTCGACACCAGCAGCTACTCTGAGTTCAAGATGGATTTGGGCTGACGACAGGGCCCGGGGTGGAGGGCCACTCCTCCCATAGCGACCATTCGAGGCCGTTCGTGGGGCAGGCTTCCAGCCTGCCGCCGTACGCCGTTGCCGTTGACCGGAGGTAGCCATGACCGACCAGGGCCTTGCAGCCGTTGAGGAGCAGGCCCCCGGCAGCTTCCTGCCGGGGACACAGATCGAGATCATCAACGCACAGATCGAGCGCGGAAGGATCCGCCACGCGCTCTTCGACTTCGACGGCACCATCTCCCTGATCCGCCGGGGCTGGCAGGACGTGATGGTGCCGATGATGGTCGATCTGCTCGTCGAGACCGGCACCGATGAGCCGCGCGAGCAGCTCTCCGTCCTCGTGCGCGAGTTCGTCGATCGCCTCACCGGCAAACAGACGATCTACCAGATGATCGAGCTGGCCGACCACGTCCGCGCGCGCGGCGCCGAGCCGCTCGAACCGCTCGCCTACAAGCACCGCTACCTCGAGCTGCTCTGGGAGCAGATCGAGCACCGCGTGGCGGGCCTCAAGTCCGGCACGACCGCTCCCGAAGAGATGGTGGTGCCCGGATCGTTCGGCATCCTGGAGAACCTGCGCAAGCGCGGCGTGAAGTGCTACCTCGCATCCGGCACCGACCAGCCCTACGTGCTCGACGAAGCCGAGGCGCTGGGCGTCACGCACTACTTCGAGGGCATATACGGCGCGCTCGATGACTACGAGAACTTCTCCAAAGCGATGGTCATCGAGATGATCATCAGCGAGCACGACCTGCACGGCAGCGAGCTGCTGGGCTTCGGCGACGGCTACGTGGAGATCCAGAACGTCTCGGAAGTCGGCGGCATCGCCGTCGGCGTCGCGACCGATGAAGAGCGCCTCGAGGGCATCGACGCGTGGAAGCGCAACCGGCTGATCGTGGCGGGCGCGAGCGTGATCGTACCGGACTTCGACGAGCACGAGCGCCTGCTGAGCTGGCTGTGCGACGAGGAGGGCTGACACATGCCTCACGAGCAGTTCGACCGCAGTCGGCTGCGCATGAAGCCGCTCGCCGAGCGCGAGCACGACCTCGACATGTCCGTGGTGATGGACCTCGCGGACGCGCCGGAGGTCGCTGACCCGGACCTCGCGGCGCTGGCCGATCGCATCGTGGCTGCGCGCGCGCGGGGCTCAGCGCTCATCTGGGCGCTTGGCGCGCATGTGATTCGCGCGGGCGTCCAGCGCTTCCTCATCGACCTGATGGAGCGCGGCGTCATCACGCACCTTGCGGGCAACGGGGCGGTCGCGATCAACGAGTTCGAGCTCGCGCTCATCGGCGCCACGACCGAATCCGTCGCGAAGTACATCAGTGAGGGGCAGTTCGGTCTCTGGCAGGAGACCGGGCGGCTCAACGACATCGCCCGCGCGGCGGCCGACAACCGCCTCGGCTTCGGCGAGACGATCGGTCATGAGATCGCCACCGGCGACTTCGCGCACGCGGACATCAGCGTGCTGGCGGCGGCGTGGCGGCTGGGCATTCCGGCGACGATCCACGTCGGCATCGGCTACGACATCGTGCACGAACACCCGAACTGCGACGGTGCGGCCATCGGCGCGGCCAGCTACGCGGACTTCCTGATCTTCGCGCGCTCAACCGAGGGGCTGGAGGGTGGCGCGTACCTCACATTCGGCTCGCAGATCATGGGGCCGGAGGTCTACCTCAAGGCCCTCGCGATGGCGCGCAACGTGGCGCTGCAGGAGGGCCGGGAGATCGCGGACTTCACCACCGCGGTCTTCGACCTGAAGCCCCTGCCCGACGACTACCACGCGCAGCCCGCGAAGGATGACCCGAACTACTACTTCCGCCCG
>JALGSW010000227.1 GCA_029821635.1 Candidatus Zipacnadia bacterium | reverse complement strand
GCAACAGCAACGGCAACGACTATCAACGGCTAACGACTAACGACCACAGCATCCAAGACAACCGGACATTTCTACTTTGCTGCAGACCGGACATTTCTACTTTGCCTTTACAGCATACGATCAGGACAATCGAGGTGAGGGGAACGCGGGGGAGGCGGCGAGCCATCTGGGGGCCGCCCTGACCGTTCTGGCGTCCCGGAGGAGCCGTCTCCGCGGTGATGCGTAGCGTCTTCTACTCCACCAGCCTCCGCAGGAAGCCCAGTTCGTCGTCGCCGAGGGCACCGGCATGGGAGATGCACACGCCGCCGGCGCCCGCCTGCTCGCTGAAGACGACCTGCCGCTCGAAGACGTCGAAGTCGAGGCGCAGGTCGGGCGTCTGCAGTCCGATCCCCTCCAGCCAGGTCACGGGCGTGCCGGCCAGCAGTCGCTTGTGCTGCGCGAGCTGCTTGGCGAAGGCGCCGAAGGACAGCGTGAAGGTCATGGGGCAGACCATGTCGAGCAGCCCATCGGCGCACCACTCGGCCCAGTCCTGGCCCTCCTCGAGGGCGTCCTCGTAGTAGCGCGCCCGCACGGTGGCGGAGAGCGACGCGTCGTGGTGGTCGGTGAGTCCGCGCATCGACTCGATGAACGAGCGCACGAACTCCATGCGCATCTGCATCTCTTTGAAGACCACGCCGGGCTTGCGCATGTCGTGGGGTTCGGGGTAGGGCTTGCCGAGCCAGCGGACGCGGGCGGCATGGCAGCGCTCGCAGGCGCAGGGGTTCTCGCGCAGAACCCGCGCGTCGGGGAAGCGCGAGTAGTCGAGGTGCAGCCCCACCGGGGCGTAGCGCGTCAGCAGCTCGTCGGCAACCAGCACCGAGCGCTCGTGGTTCTCCCCCCACGCGGCGCAGGCCCAGCTCAGTGCCCACTCGGGCACGTCGCTGAAGTCCAGGGGTGGCTTGTAGAGGTGGCGGCCGACGCCGATGTCCCCTCCGAGTCCGAAGACCGGCTCGACCTGCACGCCGGTGCGCTCACCGGCGACCATCAGCGGCCCGAGCAGGTCGCGAACGGGCGAACCGAGGGTCTCCGCCTCGAAGTAGTGCGCTCCCGCCACCGCCAGGTAGGCGAAGTAGCGATCGATGCCCGCCGCGCGCAGCACCTCGAAGCGGTCGGTCATCTCAGCGACACCGTCGCGCCCTTCGGGGAACTCCTCGTAAGGCCGCCCCCAGACCCCGATTGTCACCAGACCTCACTCCTCGCGATCTCGCGCACACACCTGTCGTCCCACGCGCGGCGGAAGGTGCGCCGCGCGTGGGTGAATGGGCGGACGGCGGCGCTCAGCTCTGCGCCAGCTCGCGGACCCCGGCGGCGATCTTCTCCACCGACGGGATGTTCTCGTCCTCCAGCGGCGCGGCCATCGGCGGCGGGACGTCGTGCGCGGCCACGATCCGCACCGGCGCCTCCAGCGCATCCCAGCAGCAATCCACGATCCGGTGCGCGATGTGCTCACCGAAGCAGCCGGTGTAGGGCGCCTGCTGCACGATCAGCGCGCGGCCGGTCTTGTTGACCGAAGCCGAGATCGTCTCCTCGTCCAGCGGGATCAGCGTGCGCGGATCGACGACCTCAACGCTGATGCCCTCCTCGGCCAGCGCCTCGGCGGCCTCCAGCGCGCGCAGCAGCATGTAGCTGTACGCGACGACCGTCACGTCCGTGCCCTCACGCGCCACGTTGGCCACGCCCAGCGGGATCGTGTAGTCGCCCTCGGGCACCTCGCCCTTGTCCGTGTAGCAGTGCTGGTGCTCGATGAAGATGATCGGGTTGTCATCGCGGATCGAGGCCTTCAGCAGGCCCTTGCAGTCGTAGGGCGTTGCGGGCGCGACGACCTTCAGCCCCGGCACCTGCGTCACGATCGCCTCAAGCGACTGCGAGTGCTGGCCCGCGTAGCCCTTCCCGCCACCGATCGTGGTGCGGATGACCGCGGGGAGCTTCGCCTTGCCGCCGAACATGTAGCGGTTCTTCGCGAGCTGGTTGCCGGTCTGGTCCATGGTCATGAAGATGAAATCAATGTACATGATCTCCGCGATGGGCCTCATGCCGACCATCGACGCTCCCGCGGCGGTGCCGACGATCGCGGCCTCGGAGATGGGCGCGTTGAAGACGCGCTTGCGGCCGAAGACGTCCATCAGCCCGCGGGTGGCGCCGAACGCGCCGCCGTAGTCGGCGAGGTCCTCACCGTAGAGGACCACGCGGCGGTCGCGGATCATCTCCTGCATGATCGCCTCGGCGACCGCGTGGCGGTAGAGGATGCGGCCCTGGCGATCGCGGCGCGTGTAGCTGGGCTCGACGAGCAGCTCGTCCGCGGGCGTCGCCCACTCGTCGCCGATGTCGTCGGAGGTGGTGTCGGTGAAGAGCCCGCGATAGATCTCGGACGCATCTGGATCGGTCGCGCCGACCGCCCAGACGGTCGCGTCCTCGATGCGCTTGCTCATCGCGCGACAGCGCTGGACGACCTCCTCGTCGCTGAGCACATCGTGCTGCACCAGCGCGCGCTTGATGTGATCGATCGGGTCGATCGCCTCCCACGCCGCCTCCTCGGTTTCCGAGCGGTAGGCGGTGCAGTCGTCCGAGAGCGAGTGGCCCATGTAGCGGTAGGTCTTGCTCTCGAGCAGCACCGGGCCCTTGCCGGAGCGGCACAGCTGGGCCGCGCGCGAGACGGCATCGTGGACCGCGACTGCGTCCATGCCGTTGAGGACCTCGGCGTGCATGTTGACTTCGTTGTAGCCCGCGCCACGCTGCGCGAGGTCGGTGATGCCCGTGACCTCTCCGACCTGCTGGCCGGTCATCCCGTACTGGTTGTTCTCGATCAGGAAGATGACGGGAATGCCACGCTCGAACTGATCCTGCGCGGCCCAGTTGTAGGCCTCGTGGGCGATGCCGTTGTTGGTGGCGCCGTCGCCGACGAAGCAGAGGACGACGCGGCCGAGGTCGAGCATGTCCGCACCCATCGCGGCGCCCGCGGCGATCGCGTAGCTGCCGCCGACGATCGCGTTCGCGCCTAGGTGGCCGGCGTGGAAGTCGGCGATGTGCATGCCGCCGCCGCGACCGTGGCAGTAGCCCTCCTCCTTGCCCATCAGCTCGGCCATCGTGCGGTTGAGGTGGACCTGCAGCGCGCACTCGTAGAGGTTGTCGCAGTCGGCCGGATCGGCATAGCCCTCGACGAAGGCGCGCAACTCGTCCTCGGACTGGTGGCCCTGCAGCCAGTAGAAGCCCTTGGCGATGGAGTGACCGTGGCCGCGGTGGGTGCTGGTGATGTAGTCATCGGGGCCGATCGCGGAGACGGCGCCGACGGCCGACGCTTCCTGGCCGATCGACAGGTGAGTCGCGCCAATGAACTTGAAGCCGGGGACGGGCTTGTAGCGTCCGTTCTTCATCTGCGCAACGGTTTCCTCGAAGGAGCGGATGGCCTGCATGGCGTCGAGCATGTTGATCGCGTCGGCCTTCGAGACGCGCCCGGCCGCCAGTTCGACGCCGAGGTCGCCCTCGTAGACGAAGCGTGGGATGGGCGGGAAGGTGATCTCGCTCTTCTCGAAGAGTGGCAGTACGTCTGTGTTCTTAGGCATATACAAAGCTCCCAACGTGAGGTTGAGGTGGTAGAGCACTAGCGTTACCTGACGGGAGTTCCACGTCGGGGCGCCGATGTCCTTCCTCGCCGAAGGGAAAGGCTCTGCTTCACTCCCCGGCCGTTCGCCGTCCGCCGTTGCTGCTGTCGCTTTCGTTGCTGCCGCAACTTGACTCCATGAACACTGCGGCTATCATCGACGTATTAGAGACGGAGAGCTATTCTTCACCGCACAGGTGAAATATGGGTGACGCACCGACAACCGTCCGCCGCCGCGTGGCCGTGGAGGGCATCGTGCAGGGCGTGGGCTTCCGGCCGCACGTGCATCGCCTCGCGCGCGACCTCGGCCTCACCGGCACCGCGCTGAACATCGCGGGCGGCCTCGAAGTCGAAATCGAGGGCCCGGAGCCCGCGGTCGATGAGTTCGTGCGCCGAGTCGAGGCCGACGCGCCCCCCATCGCGGTGATCGAGTCGATCACGGTCGAGGAGCTTGAACCGCTCGGGTCGTCGGAGTTCGCGATCGTGCCCAGCCGCGGCGGGGACGAGGGTGAGATATACGTCTCCCCCGACGTGGCGATCTGTGCCGACTGCGCGCGTGAGCTGCGCGACCCGACCGACCGGCGCTTCGGCCACCCGTTCATCAACTGCACCAACTGCGGCCCGCGCTTCACGATCGTCGAGGGCGTGCCCTACGACCGCCCGAAGACCTCGATGGGCCCGTTCCCGATGTGCGACGCCTGCCGCGCTGAATACGAGGACATCAACGATCGCCGCTACCACGCCCAGCCGGTGGCGTGCCCGGAGTGCGGGCCGCGGGTGAGCTTCTCCCCCGTTGGACCTCTCCCCCCGGCCCCCTCTCCGTTCCGGCGAGGGGGAGAGTGCCGAGGCGCCGAGGCCATCGCCGCAGCCCAGGAGCTTCTGCGGGCGGGGAGGATCGTCGCGGTCAAAGGCCTCGGCGGCTTCCACCTCGCCTGCGACGCGGACAACGACGCGGCCGTGCGGCGGCTGCGCGAGCGCAAGCACCGCGAGGCCAAGCCGCTGGCAGTGATGGCGCCCGACCTCGCGACCATCCGCAGCTTCGCGCAGGTCTCCGACATCGCCGAGACGCTGCTGACCGGCCCCGAGGCGCCGATCGTGCTCGTGGACCGGCGCGATGATGCGCCACTCGCGGACGCGGTCGCGCCGGACACGGCAATGTACGGCGTCATGCTGCCCTACACGCCTCTGCACATCCTGCTGCTGGACGGGCTGGGCGCGCGGGCGCTCGTGATGACCTCCGGCAACCTCTCCGACGAACCGCTCGCGACGGACAATGACGAGGCGATGGCGCGCCTGGGCGAGATCGCCGACGGCTTCCTGCTGCACGACCGCGCCATCTTCATTGGCTGCGACGACTCGGTCATCCGACCGACCGATCGCGGGCCGGTGATGATGCGGCGGTCGAGAGGGTACGTGCCGTTCCCGGTGCGGCTGGGGCGCCCCTCCCCCCCGGCCCCCCTCCCCCTTGCGCAGCAAACGACGCTGCGCGGGCGGGAGAGGGCATCTGAAGAACACGTTCTGCATCACGCGCGGGACGAACGCGTTCCTCAGCCAGCACATCGGCGACCTGGAGACGCTGCAGACGCTGGAGTACTTCGAGCGCTCGATCGAGCACTTCAAGATGCTCCTGCAGGTGGAGCCCGAGGGCCTCGCGTGCGACCTGCACCCCGGCTTTCTCTCCACGCACTACGCCGAGGAACTCGCGCGCGACACCGGCCTGCCACTGGAGCGCGTCCAACACCATCACGCGCACCTCGCGGCGGTGCTCGCGGACAATCGCGTCACCGAGCCGGCGATTGGGCTCATCTGCGACGGCACCGGCTACGGCGCCGACGGGACCGTCTGGGGCTGCGAGCTGCTGGTTGGCGATGCGGCGGGCTGCGAGCGCGCCGGGCACCTGCGCACGATCCACCTCGCAGGCGGCGAGTCGGCGATCAAGGAACCGTGGCGCGTCGCCGCGATGTGGCTGCAGGAGGCGTTCGGGCCCGGCTTCCACGAGGAGCTGCGCATCCCGTTCACCGAGCAGCTCGACCGCCAGGCGTGGCTCACGCTCAGCAGCATGGCGCGGCGCGGGGTGCACTCCCCCACCGCGTCCTCGGCCGGGCGGCTCTTCGACGCCGCCGCGGCGCTCATCGGCCTCTACCAGCGCGTTGAGTATGAGGCGCAGGCGCCGATCAAGCTGGAGGCAATCGCAACCCGCGGCGCGAAGCATTACGCGTACGACCTGGCCGACGAGGGCCGCGGGCTCATCCTCGACCCGACGCCGACCTTCCGCGCGATGGTCGAGGACATCCGAGCGGGCGTGACGCAAGCGGAGATCGCGTCGCGCTTCCACGCGAGCTTTGTGGCGATGCTCGCCGAGGCCGCCGAGACGGTCGCGCGCGCGCGCGGGATCGACCTCGTCGCGCTGTCGGGCGGAACCTTTCAGAACCGCATCGTGCTGGAGGACCTGATGGACGAGTTGGAGCGCAGGAACCTGAGAGCAATCATGCACGCGTCCACCCCGCCGGGCGACGGCTGTCTCGCGCTGGGGCAGGCCGCGGTGGCGCAGGCGAGGTGGCAGTGATGTGCGTCGCATTTCCGTCAAAAGTCGTGGAGATCGACGGCTCGATGGCGACCGTGGAACTGGGCGGCAATCGCTCAACCGCACGCACCGATTTGATCGATGACGTGAAGATCGGCGACTACGTGCTGGTCCACGCGGGCTTCGCCATCAGCGTGGTCGAGGAAGAGTACGCGAAGGAGACGCTGGCGCTGCTCAGCGAGGTGGGGATGCTGTGAGCCGCCGAGAGGAGTTCGTTGCGAAGGCTCGCGCGCTGGCCGATGAGATCGCGCAGGTCTCCGACCGCCCCGCGACGCTCATGGAGGTCTGCGGCACGCACTCGCATCAGTTCGCCCGCTACGGGCTCGGGCAGATGCTGCCGCCGCAGTTGGAGCTGCTCAGCGGCCCCGGCTGCCCGGTGTGCGTGACGTCGGCGGGTGAGATCGACGCGGCGCTGGCGCTCGCGCGCGTGCCGGGCGTGACGATCACGACCTTCGGTGACATGGTGCGCGTGCCGGGCAGCGACTCGACGCTCGCCCATGAGCGGGCGCGCGGCGCGGACGTGCGCGTGATGCTCTCCCCGATCGAGTCGGTGGACCTCGCCGAACAGACAGACCGGCAGGTCGTGCTGCTGGGCGTTGGCTTCGAGACGACCGTGCCGGGCGTGGCGGTCGCGGTCGCCGAGGCGAAGCGCCGGGGCCTGCGCAACTTCAGCCTGATGGGCGCGCACAAGCGGTTGATGCCCGCGCTCGCGGCGCTGATGGCGGCGGGGGACGTGTCGGTGCATGGGCTGCTTGCGCCGGGGCATGTCAGCACGATCATCGGGGCGGGCGCTTACCGCGAGTTCGTGGCGCAGTACCGCGTCCCGTGCGTGGTCGCGGGCTTCGAGCCGAATCAGATGCTGCGCGGCGTGCTGGCGCTGGTGAAGCAACTCGCCGAGGGCCGCGCAGAAGTGGAGAACGAGTACCCGGGCGCGGTGAGCGAGGAGGGCAATCTCAAGGCGCTCGCAGCCATCGACGAGGTCTTCGAGCCGGCGGACTCGCAGTGGCGCGGGCTGGGCGTGATCCCGCTGGGCGGGCTGGCGCTGCGCGAGGAGTACGCGGACCTCGACGCCCTTGCGCGCTTCGGCATCGAGATGCCGGAGAGCCGCGAGCACCCGGCCTGCCGCTGCGGCGAGGTGCTGCGCGGAGCGATCCGCCCGCCGGAGTGTTCGGCGTTCGGCGCGGCCTGCACCCCCGAGCACCCGCTGGGCCCGTGCATGGTCAGCTCCGAAGGCGCCTGCGCGGCGGCGTTCAAGTACGAGGGGTAGCGGCCTCGGGAACCGAGGATGGGGAACCGGGGAACGGCACGCGGGAGCCGTCTGCCGTGCGGAGGGGCCGCCGCGCGCAGCGCGGTGAGGCGCGCCAGCGCCTCAGGTTCCACCCCGGCCCGCCGTTCGTGCCTCAGAGATCGAACTCCCCCATCAGCACGTTCGCCCCGGGCCGAATGGTGACTTCGGTCGTACGCGCGGCCACACCGTCGTACTCCCCCGCCATGCTGAAGTGCCTCACGGTACCGGTGGCCTCGATGGGCAGAGCAGCCTGCTGATCGCGATACGTCGGCCACAGGAACGCGATGCGCTGCCCGCCGCGCGTGAACAGCCAGCCGCGCACGTCGTCGGTGCCGAACTCCCGCTCCGGGTCTGCGCCGTCGAGCGCGTTCGCGCAGATCGCGAAGGCCAGCCCGACCGGCGTCACCATCCCGTCTGAAGTCAGCAGCGCGCCCGGCTCGCTGTACGAGCGCAGCGGCATGTACATCAGCCGCGTGTCGGGTAGCTTGAAGGCCGCCGTCGCCATCGCCCACGCCAGACCCTCCGCCTGCCGCCGCCCGTCCGTAGCGTCCTCGAGCTCGCGCGTCGTCGCGGGGAACGCCACCGTGGCATCCTCAAGCTCGCGCCCCGTCGCGGAGAGCGCCACAGCCACCTCGCCGTCCACGCCGACCTTCGGGATGCGCCGCTGCAGGATGTCCGCCCGGCTATCCTCCACGAGCACGCCCACACCCTCCGGCCACGGGACCTCATCCACCAGCGCCTGCCACTGCATCAACTCCGCGGCGGTCAGGCGAGCCGCGAGCGTGTAG
>JALGSW010000226.1 GCA_029821635.1 Candidatus Zipacnadia bacterium | reverse complement strand
CAGCCGTGAGACGCCCCACAGCGCGACCGCACCGACCACCAGCGGCATGATCGCCGCGAGGCCGGTCGCGATCCACGGGACCGCCCACGGCGCCCACGACCTGCCCGCTCGGCAGTAGCCGCGCCCCTCCTTATCGAGGAAGAACGGCACGCAGCGCGTGACACTGAAGCCCGCGACGAGGTAGCCCAGCGCGTGGCTGGCTTCGTGGAGGATGTTGCCGGGACTGCGCAGAATACCCACGAGCAGCCTCCGCACAGGCGCGCGTCCCCAGGTGGCGCGAAGCACCCGGTCGAAGACCAGCCGCGAGGCCACGAAGAGGAACGCGGCCTCGCCCGCCACCAGCAGGACTCGCCGAATCAGCTCAAGCGCGGAGGGCATAGCGCGCGTATTATATCACATCCGCGCAGGCAGGCCCGACGGCGCGCCGCGCGCCGCGCGTTGCGCGGGCAATCGTTGTCGCACACACGCCATTGAACCGGAGCGAAGCCATGAAAGTCACCGTTGTCGGAGCAGGATACGTAGGGGCCACCACCGCCCAACGCATCGCCGAGCGGAGCATCGCGGACGTCTACCTCGTGGACATCGTCGAGGGCCTCGCCGCAGGCAAGGCGCTGGACATGGCGCAGGCCGCGCCGCTGGTCGGGCACTCCAGCACCATCACCGGCGGCACCGAGTACGAGCCCGCCGAGGGCTCGGACGTCGTTGTCATCACCGCGGGGATCGCGCGCAAGCCGGGAATGTCGCGCGACGACCTCCTCGCCACGAACGGGAAGATCGTCACGGGCATCGTCGAGGAGATCACGCGCGTCGCGCCCGACGCGATCCTCATCATGGTCACCAACCCACTGGACGTGACCACGCACATCGCCATGCAGGTCTCCGGCCAGCCGCGCGAGCGCGTGATGGGCATGGCGGGCGCGCTCGACACCGCCCGCTTCCGCTGCTTCATCGGCATGGAGCTCGACTGCTCTGCCGCAGACGTGCAAGCGATGGTCCTCGGCGGCCACGGCGACTCGATGGTGCCGCTGGCAAGCTCGGCGACTGTCGGCGGCGTGCCGATCACGCAGCTCATACAGCCTGAAAGGCTGCAGGAGATCATCCAGCGCACCCGCGACGGTGGCGCGGAGATCGTCGGGCTGCTCAAGACCGCCAGCGCCTTCTACGCGCCCTCCGCGGGCGTCACGGAGATGGTCGCATCGGTCGTGCGCGACGAAGGCCGCGTCATGCCCGCCTCCGTGCTACTGCAGGGCGAGTACGGGATCGACGACACCTTCCTCGGCGTGCCCGTCAAGCTCGGCGCCGGCGGCGTCGAGCAGATCATCGAGGTCGAACTGTCGAACGACGAGATGACCGCGCTGCAGGCGTCGGCCGAGCACGTGCGGGAGACGGTCGCCGCGTGGGAGCAGCTCTCCGCGTGACGGCGCCGCGCATGCCCCACACCAGAAGGGAGTCGCATCGCATGACCGCACGCATCGCACTGACAGCCACCATCGCGGGCCTGATGGTGATGGCTACGGGAGCGCGCGCCTACGATCTGGACTGGCGCACGTCGCCGCCCGTGACCTACGTGCTCGACTACGGCCGCGCGCACATCGGCAACCCGGACTACATCGCGTCTGTCGCGAAGTCCCCGCCGACGATCTTGCACCTCGGCAAGGACGTCGTCATGTCACACAACTGGGGCCCGATCGAGGGCGTCGGCGGTGAGAACCAGGCGGGCGGGCGCGGTGATGCCATCCGGCGACTCACGCCCGAGGAGACCCGGGAGCGCTACCGTGCTCTGGAGGAGATGGTGGACAACCTCCACGCGGCGGGCGTGCAGTACGTGATGCCCTACATCTGCTCGGTGACCATCGGCGGCAGTCACATCAAGCGCACGGGCTTCTGGGAGTTCTACGACCACTGGGACGAGTACCGCGAGTTCGGCCTGCCCGCGCGGCCCGAGCTTGACCCGGCGGACTGGATGCAGCGCCTCCCTGACGGGACGATGAAGTCCACCTACGGCTGTAAGCCCGACGTGGACGAGTTCTACCCGCCCTACGAGCCGAACCTGCGCTACGCGGCGTGTGTGAACAACCCCGGCTGGCGCACGTGGATCGACGCAGTGGTGCGGCTGGTCGCCGCGGTCGGCTATGACGGCGCGTTCATCGACAACGGCTCAACGCAGCAGTGCTACTGCGAATTCTGCCAGGCGAAGTATCAGGACTTCCTGCGGGCGAAATACACCGACGCGGAGATTCGCGAGCTGTTCGGCGCAGCGCCGGGCGAGATCATCCCGCTGACCGTGCGGCCCGCCGCCGACGAGCCGATCACGCTCGGCTGGGTCGAGTCGCTACGCTTCTGGCGTGAGAGCGTCTACGAGCACCAGCAGGCGATGAAGCGCGCGGGCGAGGAGGTCAGCGATCACTTCGTCCTCTTCCCCAACGGCGGGCACAACCGCCCGGAGACGGTCAAGCAGTCCTTCCGCGACACCGAATACGTGATGTACGAGCTGTCCATCGGCGACTACGGCACGAACTCCGGACTCGTGCACTCGCTGATCGTCGATGACATCTTCATGAACGTGCGCAATAACAACATCTGGGAGTACAAGTACACGCAGGCGACACGCGAGGGCGTTTCGGCGCTGATCCTCACGCGCGGCGGCTACCCGTCCGAGCGACCGGGATGGGCGCTCAATCCGGATGCGGCCGCCCTCGGCAACGCCGAAGCCGCCGCGTTCGGCAGCGGCGCCGGCTTCCTCCTGCGCCCACGCTGGGACATGTATGGAGACGTGCTGAACACCTACCGTGCGTTTTTCGAGGACAACGCGGAGGTCTACTCCGGCCTCGTGCCCTACGGGCAGGTCGGCGTCGCGGCCTTTGGCGAGCAGACCTTCTACGGCAACCGCAAGCACATCGCGACCGTCGAGCAGCTCGTCGAGGAATTGACCGCCGGGCACGTGCTCTTCGACTTGCTGACCGAAGAGGCGTTCACGCCCGAGAACCTCGCGCGTTTTGACACGGTGGTCTTCGCCAACGTGCAGTTTGCCACGCCCGAACAGATCGCGGCGCTGCGGAGCTACGTGGAGGCGGGCGGCCGGGCGGTGGTCTTCGGCGCGACGCCGGCCGCCGACATGCAGCTCCGACCGCTGGAGGCGCCCGACTTCGGGGAGGGCTGCACGAGCCTCGATCGGATGCCGCTGGACGACCTCATTCCGCTGCTGCAGGGCGACGGGCGGGAGCTTTCGGTCGCGCCGGACTCAGGGCCCGGTGTACGCCTGAACGCGTTCATCGACCCGGACGGCTCGCGCATGACGCTGCACGTGCTCGACTACGATACGCCGCTTGGCTCCGAGCCGGAGAAGCTCGTGGACAAGGAGAATGTGTCGCTGAGCGTGCCGCTGCCGGAGGGTACGCAGGTGGCGTCGGTGATAGCGCTGTCACCGGCCGCCGAGGCGGGCGCCGAGGCGCGCGAGGTGCCGTGGCAGGTGGGCGGCGGGCGGCTGCAGATCACCCTCCCGACGCTCCACATCTACTCGGTGCTCCGAATCGAGTTCGGCTAGAGTGATCGCGCTCGTTATCGCGACCCTCTTCAACGCAGGCTTCGGCATCGTGGTGCGCGACGCGCAGCGGCGTAACCTCGACATGTTGACGGTTGGCCTGGTCAACTACTTCGCGGCCGCCGTCCTGTACCTGGTGTGGACGCGCTTCGACGGCGTCACCACCTGTGACCCGCGCACCGTGCTCATCGGCGTCATCGGCGGCGTTACTTTCGCCGGCGGCTTCCTGCTCATGCTCGGCCCCCTCCGCTGGCGCGGGCTGGGCGTTGTGGCCGCGCTGCTCGGGCTGTCGGTCCT
Source organism: Candidatus Zipacnadia bacterium (assembly GCA_029821635.1). GTDB lineage: Bacteria > Armatimonadota > Zipacnadia > Zipacnadales > UBA5352 > UBA5352. Next base: position 1,571 of record JALGSW010000226.1, on the reverse strand, counting down.
GGTGCCACTGGGCGCGTCCCTGCTGGTCTGGCATGAGACACTCGGGGGCGTGCAGTACCTCGGGGTGGGCCTGGCGCTGCTCGCTATTCCGCTGCTAAGCCTGGACAAGGGCGCGGCGAACGGCCTGCGCCTGACCGGGCTGATGGCCCTCGGCATGGCCGCCCTGTTCCTCGTCAACGGCAGCGCCTGGACGATCCAGAAGTGGTACCACACCACCGGCCTGAGCGGCGAGCGCCCCGTCTACTTCAGCTACCTCTTCGGCGTGGCCACGATCGTTATGTTCATCGCGTGGCTCGTCAAGAGCCGCCGCTTCAGCGGCGCCGGCCTCAGGTGGGGCGGCCTGCTCGGGGTCTGCAACGTGGCCGCGAACCTCGCGCTGCTGTGGGCGCTCGACCGGCTGCCGGGCGCGGTCGTCTTCCCGGTGATGCAGGCGGGGATCATGATCGCGGCGGCGGGGTTCGCGGCACTGGCGTGGCGAGAACATCCGGGGCGGCTGGGCGCGGTGGGCATCGCCGTGGCCGCGGTCGCGGTCGGGCTCATCAACCTGGCCTGAGCTGAAACGCGCGCGCCCCGACCGCATGGGCGGCCGGGGCGAGATCGGCCCCCACGCGTTGCCTCTCAGTTCGCGTACGAGTAGCTGAAGCCGAGGAACTGGTGCCGCCGGTCCTCCTGCTGCGTGTTGTTGAGCTGCAGGCGGTAGGCGAGGCCGACGCCGTCCGCAATCTCATACGCCAGCCCGGAGGACAGCGAGTAGAGCGTCCGGTTGTCGCGGACGCGCACCTCGCCGAGCACGCCGTAGTTCAGCTCGGGATTGACCGTCCAGGTGAAGCGACCGAAGTCCTGCTCCAGCCGAACCAGCGCGCCCACGTCGCCCATCCAGTCCTCGGCGGTCCGGATGTCCTTGCTCGCGCCGCCGGTGAACTCCAGGTAGCCACCGTCGAAATGTTTCCGCCAGCCGAGAGCCACCAGCGTCTTGACCTGGTTGAGGTCGTGATCGCCATCGGTGGAGACCGCGATCAGCGGGTTCCACTTTGTGTCCGCTCGCTCCTTGAACAGGTAGCGGAACCACGTGTTCAGCCGATCGTACTCATCCTTGTCGGTGATCGACCGATCGTAGTCCGAGTTGAGCGTGATCTCCCAGCGCGCGTTCTCTTCCTCCGTGCCCCAGACGGCGTCCAGCGACGCCGCGAAGTCGTACTCGCTCTCGCCGCCGACCTGATCCTCCGTCAGGTTCGCGATGACCTTCAGCTTCTCCGTCGCCAGCGCGAACGCGGCGTGCGTCCCCAGCAGCGTGAGCAGTGCGACGACGAGTGTGCGTGTGATTCTGCGATCGAGTCTCATGAGTGCCACAACCTCCGTCATGCGTAGGGTTCGGCCGCGCGTCCCCTCCCGTCATGATGTTTGGAGGCCATTTCAGCCGCGGAGTTTCGCTTCGAGCGCATCAATCCCGCTCAAGGGCAGGCTCAACTCCCGTGTCACGAACTCCACCGCGCGCTCCGGCGCGACCTTCCGCCGGGCCGCATCGGCGCGGCAGTAGAGCCACCGGCAGCGCATCAGATCGGGCAGCGCGC
>JALGSW010000065.1 GCA_029821635.1 Candidatus Zipacnadia bacterium | reverse complement strand
CGCGGGCGTGAGCATCGCCGAGGGCGAGACTGAGGCGCTCGCCGATGGCGGCAAGCGCATCGTCTACGACTTCGAGGAGGAGAACCCGTGGTCGCGCATCTACCCGGTGCCTGAGAAGAACGCGGGCGGGATCGCGGTCGCCGGGACCTCCGAGCTTTCCCAAGAGCAGGCGCACGGTGGCGCGAAGTCCGCGAAGGTCAGCGTTGTTACCCCCGAGGGCCCGCCCGGCGGCTACAACATCAAGCTCTTCTCGCAGTACCTGCCGTTCGACCGGCCGGTGCGCAAGTTCAGTTTCTGGCTCTACGGCGACGGCTCGGGCCGCAACGTCAAGCCGCGCATTCGCGACGCCAACGGTGAGGGCTTCTACGGCACGTCCGTGCGGATCGACTGGGAGGGCTGGAAGCAAATCACGTGGGACCTCGACGAGACGCCGCCGACCAACATCGCCGGTGGCAATAACAACCAGCGCCAGGACGGGCCGACGATGGAGCTCGTGCTCGAGATTGACCAGCCCGCCGCCTCGGAGATGGTACTCTTCTTCGACGATCTGGAGATCGAGCTTGCGCCGGAGGGCTGGACGACGCCCGCGCCGGCCGGACAGGCGGCGCAACCCGTTCAGCCCGCGGCGCCCGTGCTCGCGGGCGAGACGCAGGGCGAGCAGATGACGTTCGATTTCGAGACCGAGAACCCGTGGTCACGCACCTACCCGGAGCCGGTGGAAATCGGCGGCACGGCAGTGCTTGCGGTCTCCGAGCTGTCAACCGAGCAGGCGCACGGCGGCACGCACTCGACGAAGGTGACGCTGACCGCCCCGGCGGGCGCGAACCAGAGCATCGCGCTGAAGCTCTTCACCGAGGACATCGCCACCGGCGGACCGATCAACGGGCTGAGCGTCTGGGTCTACTCCGAGGGGCGGCGCGGGTTCAACCTGCGTATCCGCGACAATCGCGGCGAGAACTTCTACGGACCCTCCAGCACCCACCCGGGCGGCGGCTGGCAGGAGCTCGCGTGGGACCTGAAGAGTACCCCGCCCGGGAACATCGCGGGTGGCAACGAGAACAAGGCGCAGGACCCACCGCTGGAGTTCGTGTTGACCACGTCGATCAAGCCACAGGAGGGCGAGCGGGAGCTGCTCTACTACGTGGATGACCTGAGCCTCACCCTCGGCGCGCCTCCCGCAGCTCCCGCGCCGCAGGCTCAGGCTCCCGCGGCCGAAGCCCCGGCGGACTACGTGGCGATCGAGCTGCCCGTGGTGGACGCGCCCGCGCCTGAGGGCCAGACCGAGGTGCTGGCAGGCGGCGGCATGCGTTACGCGTGGGACTTCGAGGCGAGCGACCCGTGGAACCGCATCTACCGGACGCCCGAGCAGAACCAGGCGGGCGCGGCGATGGGCGGCGTGGCCGAGCTGTCGGGCGAGCAGGCACATTCAGGTGACAGCTCCGGCAAGGTGATGGTGCAGCTCCCGCCCTCGCCCCCGGGCGGCTTCGACGTCAAGCTCTTCTCCGCGCGCTTCCAGTTCTTCAGCAAGCCCATCCGCCGGATCGCGTTCTGGGTGTATACGGATGGCCCGCTCTCTTACAAGCTGCGAGTGCGCGACGGCAAGGCCGAGGGCTTCTGGAGCGGACCGCGGAGGCTCACAGGCACCGGCTGGCAGCAGGTGGAGTGGGACCTGGGCACCGGCTGGCAGCAGGTGGAGTGGGACCTGCAGGCCGACCCGCCAGAGAGCGTGCGCGGCGGCGACGACAACGGCGTGCAGAACGGCCCGCCGATGGAGATCGTGATGGAGTACGGCGTGAGGGCCGGGGCGGGCTGGACCGCGCACACGATCTACGTGGACGACCTGCAGGTGGACCTGGAGGGCTGAACCCGTGCGACGGGCGCCCGCGCCCGTCGGCCGTCAGAGTCGTTTGGACGGGCCGCCCCTCCCCGACGCCGACCCGGGCGGCCAACGGCGGGCGGGCAGGGAAGCTTCGTCGCGCCGCTAAACGACAGCGGGCGCTCCTCACCCACGCGCCGCAAACGACGCGGCGCGCGGGCCGCCCCTCCTCGACGACACACCACCCCACCGGCTTGCCGCGGACAATTCGTCCTATCTCGGCAGCTCCCCCGCCATGCCATCGAGCACCGCGCGCTCGACCTCGTCGAGTGTGTCGATGAACGGACCTCGCTCAGGCTGCAGGTCGAACGAGCGCCGGGGCTCGCCGTCGTCCGCGTGGCGATTGCTGCCGTTGTGCAGGCACCAGCCCGCCGCGCCCCCCGCGATCGCCCCGCGCAGGTCGGTCAGGAAGCCCGCCGCCTCCGGCTGCCAGGCGCCGTAGTCGCGGCGGAAGGGTTCCTGCAGGTGCACCGGCACCGTCCGTTCGAGCTCCGTCATCCACGCCAGGTAGCGCCGAACGCGCCCCTCAGTCTTCGCTGGATCCTCCGAGCCGCGCGGCAGGTGCGGCGTGATGAGGTCAATGCCGGTGGTCCGCAGGAACGCACCCAGCTCCTCCTCCGAGCCGAGCACGGACGAGGCCGTGACGAGGCGTTGCGGGTCCACCTCCCGGATTGCGTCGCGCAACTCACCGCACTCCTCGGGGCTCACGAAGCGCCTGTCGCCGACGTCGCGCTCGTTCGCTACATCGATGTAGACGTTGCGCCACGGGAGCAGCTCGCGCGCGATCGTGCGCACCGCGGCCAGGTGCGCCTCGTGCGAGGTGAGCACGCCGCCGCGGTTCAGCGTCACGTCAACCACGATGCCACGCTCGTCGGCGAGCCGCACCAGGTCCCGGAGGCGCTGCATAGCCGGCTCGACGGCCGCTCCAGTGGCATCAACTGCCGGCTGCGCCCCGTTCCTGTTCCAGGTCGCCCAGACGCGGATCCAGTTGACGCCGCGCCCGCGCATGTCGTCGAGGTCGCGCGCCATCAGTTCAGGCGTGCGCGCCAGCCCTGCGTAGTAACTCACGCCGAGCAGGAACGTCGGCTGCCCGTCGAGCGTCAGCAAGGCGCCGTCAGTGCCGAGCTCGGTGGCGTCGGCAGGCCGTGCGACCATCGTGACGAACGCGCCTGCGAATGCAACGGCGATCATACCGCGCAACATCGTCCTCAACCTCCAACGGACACCGGCAGGTTTCGGCGCATCGTTCGGGAAGTGTAATGCAGCGATTATAGCAGCAAGTACGGGAGGCACCCGATGCGCTCTCTCCTCATCTGTCTGTGCATATTGATAACACTTCCGGCCCTCGCGCAGGTCCCTGGCGCCGGCTGGGCGGGCAGCGATGAGGTGACTTTCTACCTCGACTTCAACGACACCACCTACGCGTGGAAGGCCGCGGGTAACCCGTACCAGTTCGGCAACAACTGGGAGCTGGTGGACGGCGGCCTGGACGGGAAGGCGTGGCGTAACACCACCAAGCTCGGCTACATCGGCTTCGACGGCCTTGCGAACGTGCCGCTGGAGGCCGGGACGGTCTCGATGTACGTGAAGTCCGGCGACGCGAACATCTTCGCCGACAGCCGCGTGCACTGTTTCGCGGCGCTGTGCCGCACGATTGAGGGGATGGTCGCGAAGACCGAACTGTGGCCGGAGCAGGGCCTGGCGCTGTCGCTGCGCAAGACCGAGGGCAACACGATCGACCTGATCGCCCACGTGGGCGGCGACGAGTGGAACTGGGATGCCGAAGAGGTCGTGGTGGCCTCCGCGGACGCCTCACAGCTCAATCCGCGTGCCTGGCACCACCTGGCGTTCTCATGGGACTTCGCGACGCGCAAGGTCTGGCTGGCGATCGACGAGGAGGCGACCGAGGGCGCGATCCCCGAGGCCGTCAAGCGGCCGCATGAGTACCTCGCCGCGCTCTTCGGCAATTCCCACGAGTACCGGGCCGAGGACCAGCAGCCGCTGAACGGGATGATGGACGAAATCGCGATCCTCAGCGTCCCGTGGCCGCAAGCGCAGCAGGTGATGGCGGGCGACGCGCCGCTGGGCGCGCGGGCGCAAGCCGAGCGCCCGACCGACCCGACGTGGACCGCCGAGGCAACGCTCTTCCCCGATGACCCGGACCTCGCGCGCTGCGAGCAGGTCGCGCGCCAGCACCTGCAGATGATGCTCGAGACGCAGCGCCACGGCGCGTGGTGCCTGCGCGTGAACTGGCCGTCGAAGCTGCAGTGGACCGCGAAGTTCCGCATGCCTGAGCCGCGCAACATGATCTGGCTCTCGAAGGACTCGCACCCGGCCTTCGGCGCGGCGGAGATGCTCTTCGCCTACGAGGCGACGGGCGACGAGCGGTACCTCGAATCGGCCCGCGCCACCGGCGAGATGTACCTGGAGACGCAGAACGAGCAGTACGGGCTCTGGCACCACGGCTACTACTACGACAACGGGGAGTACGTGCCGGATGCGGGCCATCACGCGCTGATCCAGGATCACTGCCAGACCGGCCCGATCTTCCTGCTATGCTACCTGCACCGGGTGACCGGCGAGCAGACGTACGTCGATGCGGCGAAGCGCGGGGCGGACTTCCTGATCCTCGCGCAGAACCCGAACGGTTCGTGGCCGCATCACTGGCTGCTCGCGACGCAGACGGGTGTCACCGCGCGCGGGGTCGAGCACGGCGGCGAGATCAACGACTACGGGACCTCCGCGCCGGTCGCCACGCTGCTGAACATGTACGCCTACACCGGCGATGAGAGCTACCGCGAGGCGGCCCTGCGCGGCGCGGACTGGTTGATCGCGTCCTTCATCGACACCGGGAAGATCGCGGGCTGGGCGGGGCAGTACGATGCGGACAATCAGCCCGCCGCCGCACGGCACTTCGAGCCGGTCGCGGTGACGCAGTACGGCGCGCGCTGGGCCGCAACCGGGCTGTACGCGGCATACAAGGAGACGCGCGATGAGAAGTACGTCGCGCCGATGAAGCGGCTGCTGGAGTGGTTCGAGGCGAACAAGATCGACGTGGACGGCAAGGACGCGTGGTGGTGGGACTACGACGTGGAGACGGGCCGGCCGATCCAGATGTACCGCAACGAGGTCTACTTCATGGACGACCCGGCACGCGTGCGCGAGTACATGGCGGCCACCGGCAGGGACACGCCGCCGCAGCCGCACGATTCGGTGAACGTGCAGGCCCTGCGCAATCAGTACGAGCAGATGCTCGTGCGCCCGGAGGGCCGCGTGATGGCGCAGCCGACTCGCGAGGAGCTGACGGCGTTCGTCGAGCGGAGCGCGCCTTACTATGTGAATGCCTACATTGAGGGTGGGGCGCCGCCGCTGAACCAGCGTGTGGGCCTCTACACGTGGGAGTACGCTTCGGGGCTCGGCACGAACCTCGTCCGCCACCAGGTCGTGCGTATCTGCGACCTGCTGATGCGCGCGCGGGCGGTGCGCGGCGAGATCCCCGTGGACAACCCGCTGTTCCGCCGCGTGGACGCGTTCGTGGGCTGGAACAAAGTGCTTCCGGAGGCGGACGCCGAGGGCTGAGGCGCGATGAGACATTTCGGCGCCGCCAACGGACTAACTGAGTGGTGGCCGGCGAGGAGCCACCCGGAGGAGTACGCTGCGTGTAACAATGTCCTCGCAACCGACGAAACATTCATTCGACGATTCCTGGGCAGCAGGTCTGACACATGTGAAGGGCGAACCTTGCCTTCACGAAGGCATCCGGCTGGACGAAAGGTGAGGCTCGTGCGACGCGTCACAGCCAGACGACTGGCGCACCTGGCGGCGATCGGCCTGCTGGGCTTGCTGTCACTGCCTGTGGCGGCGCAGAAGCCCGAGTTCGACATCCAGGCGAACATCAGCCCCCAGGACATCCTCTACTTCGAGGGCACCGTCACTGCGCAGAAGCTCTGCCCCTCCGGTCAGCTTCAGGTTCACAATGAGGTCGCGGTGCTGGTCGAGTTCATCGAGAAGGGCGGCAAGTTCCGCGATCTCCCCGACCGCGTGCTGCCGACGGCCGATGAGTCCTACTGCGGCAACAAGCTGCTCGAGGGCGAGCGGCTGGAGGGCAGGGGCTCGACGCTCGTTGAGATCTGCGGCCAGGAGATGTTCCCCGAGGACGAGGGCCAGCAGTTCTGCGTGAGCGGGACGGTGGATCTCGCGGAGGCGGACAAGTTCCGCGTCATCGCCCGCCTGCGCCACCAGTGGGCGGGGACATTCCCCGAGGTCGAGTGCTTCTACGACATCGCAGGCCCCTACCCGGTCAAGTCGGGCGTCGCGCGTCAGCGTCAGAGCCGTGGGCTGCTGAGCAACGTGGGACGTTTCCTCGAACGATCGGCTACCGAGATCGGCCAGGGCGTGCTGGAGGTCGGCGGAGGCGCGGCGGGCATGCTGCTCACCGGCGGCGTCAACCCCGTCGGCATCCTGCAGTCGCTGCTCCTCGGCGAGGTGTCGCAGCAGAGCGGGGCGCTGGGGCAGGCCCTGCGCTTCATCGGCGGCGCGGGCGGCGCGGGCGCGTCCGCCGGGGGCATCGGGCAGGTCCTGCTGGGCGGTGGCTCCGGGCAAAGCAACGATCTCACGACCGCGCTGGTGCAGGGCCTGGTCGCGCGCTACGGAGGGGACCTCGCCAACACTGCCATCATCGCGGGCGGCGGAATCACCAGTGCGGGCGCCAACCCAACCGGCACTCAGCCCGGCGGCGGCCAACCCTTCGACGTGGACAACCTCATCCAGGCCGCGATCGGGCAGCTCCAGCAGGACCTCGGCGAGCGCCTCGGGCTGCGCAACCTGCGCGTGAACATCGACGAACAGACGGCCACGATCTCCAGTCGGATGCCCAGCCTTGAGGGCCACGGGCACCTGGAGCCTATCATCGCCTACGCGCTGGTCGATGCGGCGCTGGCCGCTCCGTGGACCCAGGCCGTGGCGGCCACCTTCACCGGCGGGAGCGGTGAACAGCTCAGCATCGCGGCCCCGACCGAGGCGGCACGCAACCTCGCGCAGGGCCGGATCGACGTCGAGACCTTCCTGCAGCTCTGCCGCTTCGCCGATCCGAGCAATCCGCTGCTGACCAGCGGCGGGATCACCGGCGGAGCGGGCCTGCCGTCCGCCACGCCTGCCGCCGCCACCCCGCAGGCGCTGCTCGCGCAGAGCCTCCTGCCGCCGGGCTGGCTGGCGAGCGGGACGCACCCGGTGAGCGTGACGGACCTCGATCAAATCATCCCCGGCCTGCAGCTCAGTTCGCAGTTGATCTCGTGGAGCGGGATGCAGGTCGTGCAGGTGAACTCGCAGCCGGTGACGGTGCTGGGGCTGGACGTGCCGCAGGTGAGCCAGGCGCCGCAGATCATGCAGCTCATCGAGGGCGCGACCAGCGGACAGTGGGACAATAGTCTGCTGCACCTCGCCACCAACCCGCCACTGCACGCGATGCAGTCGGGTGGGCGCACCTACCTGCTCCAGGGCGACGCGGATCCGGTGATGAAGGTCGCGAACCTGCTCGCGTCGGGCGCGGCGCAGCCTGGCGTGGTGCAGGTCGGCGGCCTGCTCGGCCTGCTGAGCGGAGGCGGAGGCGGGCAGGTCTCCACGCCGGTCGCGACGTCGCCTGCAACGCCGTCTCTGCCACCCCGACAGCTTGCTCCCGCGCAGCCCGCCCCGACACAGCCGTCGGGTCAACCGACGCCTGCGACGCCAGCGCCCGCACCGGTGCCGGTCATCTCGGGCTTGCCTGGGAACACCGCACCTCCGCCGGCCCCGACGACGCCCACGCCGCCGGCGACGCCCGCTGCACCGACGACGTCGCCGTCCATGGTGGCGGAGACGCCGGAGCCGCTCAAGCTCAAGCGGGGGTACCTGCAACGGGCCTACCTGTGCACGGGCGTGGATGGCCAGGACCCGAAGAAGCTCAAGGGCCCGCTGCCGAGCGGGACAGATCGGTTGGGCGTCTACCTCGAGATCAAGGGCGCGCCGCGCAACTCTGTGCTCACGCTGGAGCTGGTGCGTGCGGGCACAAGCCTCGGGCAGCGGCTGATGGGCGCGAGCGGCGACCGGCGCACGGTCTCGTTCTTCGTGCCCGATGGGGGCTTCTCTCCTGGGCAGCACTGGTTGGAGATCAGCGCCGATGACGAGCTCGTGTCGCGCATGCTCTTCGAAGTGGAGTGATCCCGATGGAGCTCGGAACGGTCCTCACGATCGTCAGCATCTCGGCGCTCATCCTCACCATCGTCGGCCTCTCGATCCGCGACTGGGTCGAGGCGCGGCGCGGCGGGGAGTAACCGGCATTGACACCACGCATCCTCGTCGCCGCGCTCCTCTCCGCAGCCCTGATGATCGGCATCGCGCAACCCACCACCGCCCAGGACGCGGCCGAGGAGGTGCGGCTGCCGATCTCGGAGCTGGACGGCGGGGAAGGCGCGAGCGCAGGGCAGCTTGACGGGCGGACAGTGGTCGTCACCGGCAGCACCAGAGCCACGTGGACGGGCGCGCTGCGCCTGCCCGCGGGCAGGTGGCTTGTCTCCATCGAGGCGTGGGCGACCAACAAGGGCAATGACTCGATCATCTTCGCCTTCGACGGCGTGGAGGAACAGACGCGCTGGTTCGGCGGGGGCCACGAGCAGGCGCTTGCCGTCCTCAACCTCGACGCCGAGCGCGACGTGCCCTTCGTGCTCCGCCAGCGCGAGGGGCCGGGCACCACGCTCGTGGCGCTCGTGGCGCAGCGCTTCGGCTCCGGCGTGCGCCGCATCCCCGTGCAGATGCGTCCGGAGCTTGCGGGCCAGCATCCGCGCATCATCCTTAGCGAAGAGAGCATCCCGGCGATCCGCGCGCGGCTGATGGCAGAGCCGCAGCGCGCGCGCTGGCAGGCGCTGCTGGTGCGGACGAAGCGCCGCGCCGCGCAGGCCCCGCCGACGGACCCACCTGCCACGGAGGACCCCTTCCGCGGCTTCGGCGACCGCCTCGCCGCCTTCGCCTTCGCGTACACGATGGACCCTGACCCTGAGCTGCTCGCGAACACCAAGCGCTGGATCGAGGCCGTCTGCGCCTACCCGAGCTGGGCGGGCGATCGCGACCTCGCCGCCGGGCACATCTGCTTCGGCCTCGCAATCGCCTACGACTGGCTCTACGATGAGCTGACACCCGCCGAACGCGTGATGATCGAGGCGCGGCTCACGAAGCAGGCGCGCATCCTCTTCGAGCACTCCGTCACGCGTACCGGCGGCTGGTGGTCGTCCGCGTGGTGGCAGAATCACTGCTGGATCAACCACTGCGGCCTCTCCACCGCGGGGATGGCGCTGCTCGACGTGATCCCCGACGAGGGCCGGCTCTGGATCGACTACACGCGCGCGAAGTTCGACGTGACGCTGCGCGTCTTCGCCCCCGACGGCGCGAACCACGAGGGCCCGGCCTACTCAGTCTACGGGACGCAGTGGATCGTGCACTACCTGGAGACGCTGCGCAGCTTCTCCGGTGAGGGCCTCTACGACGCCCCCTGCCTGCGCAACTACGCGACCTACCGGCTACACGTCGGGATACCCGACCGGCTCAACGTGGTGAACTACGGCGACTGCCCGCCGACCGAGTGGGGGCCGCCGGTCGCGATCCTCCGCCGCCTCGCCGATGAGTATGGCGACGGCCTCGCGCAGTGGGTGGCCGGGGAGATGGCCTCGGCGCGCGGCTGGGATGGCTACGACACGTGGCAGAGCGCCCTGTGGCACGACGCCGCCCTCGCCCCCACGCCGCCCGGCGACCTGCCCACGTGGTATCACTTCACCGACCTCGACGTGGCGGTCTCCCGGACGGGCTGGGGCCCTGGCGCGGCCGCCGCGGCGCTCAAGTGCGGCCCGCCGCTCGGGCACGAGGGCATCGCGCAGATGCGGGAGATGGACGAAGCCTCGATGGGCGCGGGGCATGACAACCCGGACGCGAATGCGGTCTACCTGTGGGCCGATGGTGGCTGGCTGATCGGCGACCCGGCGGCCTACACGCATGACAAGGAGACCGCGCTGGAGAACACGCTCAAGATCGGCGGCCACGACCAGCTTGGCCGCGGCGAGTGGTTCGTGGGCGAGCAGTACCTCCCGCTGGCCGAGCAGCCGCGGATCGTGCGCGTGCGGTCCACGGGCGTGGCGGACCTCGTCGAGGGCGAGGCCGCGCCCGCGTACCCGGTGGAGGCGGGCGTGGAGAGCTTCCGGCGCATCATGCTCTTCGTCAAGGCGGGCGATCCGGCGCTGATCCTCCTCGACCGCATCGCCCTGCGCGAGCCCGCGCAGATCGAGTGGTTCTACCACGCATTCGAGCCATTCGCGGTCGATGGCGACGCATTCAGCACCGGCGGCGAGCACGCGGTGTTCGGGCGCATCGCGGCGCTCGGGGACGGGCAGCCAGCGCTCCTCGCCGAGCAGGTGATGGCGGTCTCGCACAACGCGAAGCTACGCGCTGCAGGCACGCTGGAGCACAAGGGCGAGCAGGTGCGCGCGACGCTGCCCGCGGCAGGGACGCTCGTCCGCGCAGTGACGGTGCTGGCGGGCGCGCCGGTGGAGCTGAATGTCGCCAAAGCCGACGGGCACGTTGAGATCGAGGCGGCGGGCGCGCGCGTGTTATGGTATGATGACGGCGCGATCGAACTCATCCGCGACGACGCCTGGGCGCGCTTCGATCCGCCCGTCAACTGATACCAGTCGCATCCACAAGGGGGACGCACCGTGCGTCTGCTACGCCCTCCGCTCACCCTCATTGCACTGATCCTCATCACCCACCTCGCCGCCGCGCAGGACACGCTCTACGTTGACTTCAGCGAGGGCCGGCAGTGGGCCCGCACCGCGGGCGGCAACGCATTCCCGCTCGGCAGCGGATGGGAGGTCACGCCCGAAGGTACCCTGCGCATCACCGACCGCGAGGGCTACCTCGCCTTCGACGCTACGGACAACGTCCCCCACGAGACGGGCACGATCGCGCTGGCCATCGACGCGGGTGAGCCGGGCTTCTGGGCCGATGGCAAGCGCCACTGCCTCTTCGCGCTTTCCCGCAGCGTCACCGGCATGTTCGCCGAGCCCGAGCGCTGGGAGACGGCCGGCCTTGCGCTGTCGCTGCACAAGAGCGAGCGCAACACGCTGGACCTGATCGTCCACCGCGGCGGCGGCGTCGCGCTGACCTTCGACGAGGCCGAGCCGCTCATCTCCGTGGACGTCTCCGGCTACCCCGGCGACGAGAGCACCGTCGCGGTCTCCTGGGACTGGTCGCAACGCAAGATCTGGCTCGCACCGGGCGACGAGGTGCAGCAGGCTCCCATCCCCGAACAGCTCACCGAACCGTGGCCCTATCACATGCTGGTGGTCGGTAACGCGGGCACCAGCTCACCGTTCGGGCAGGAGCCTCTCGGCGCGACAGTGGACGAGTTGAGCGTGGTCGACGTCCCGTACGATCGGTGGGCTGCCGAGCAGGCCGGCGCCACGCGCGTATTGCCGGCGAGTCCGCCCGAGCTGCCCGTGCTGTGCGACGCACCGACCATCTTCCCCGATGACGCATTGCTCGGTCGGATCGAGTGCGTCTGCCGGCGGAACCTGGAGATGCTCGTGCGCGCGCAGGAGCTGGCCGGGAGCGGCGGCTGGAACCTCGCGGTCACGTGGCCCTCGCTGATGTGCGTGATGGGCAGGAAGTCGCGCCTGCCGGAGACCGATGGCTACTTCCTCGGCAGCAAGGATGGGCACACCGCATTCGGTGCAATCTTCCTCGCGTGGGGCTACGAGGCGCTCGGCGATGAACGCTACCTGCAGGCCGCCGAACGCACCGCGCAGATGTACCTGCGGACGCAGGCCGACGGCGGCTGGTGGATCAACTCGTACGTGTGTGAGGATGGCGAGTACCTCCCGACCAAGGACATGATCCTCCTGCAGGATCACGCGCAGACCGGGCCGATGATGCTGCTGATGTATCTGCACCGGCTGACCGGCAACGAGGCCTACCGCGACGCCGCGGTGCGCTGTGCCGACTTCCTCGTGCGAGCGCAGAACCCTAACGGGAGCTGGTCATACATCTACGATCCCGAGCAGGGCGTCGGGCTGACCGCGCAGCGCACGCCCGGTGGCGGCGAAGTCAACGACTACGGGACCTCCGGCCCCATCGAGGCGCTGCTGCACATGGGGCAGCTCACCGGCAAGCCTGAGTACCGCGAGGCTGCGCTGCGAGGGGCGGACTGGCTCACGCAGGTGATGATCGATAGCGGGAAGGTCGCCGGCTGGGCCGCGCAGTACAACGCCGACAACGAGCCGATCCCCGCGCGGCACTTCGAGCCCGCGTCGGTGGCGATCTACGGCGCGCGCTGGGCCGCGCCGGGGCTGGTGGCGGCCTACTGGGAGACGCGCGATGAGAAGTACCTCGATCCATTGCGCACCGTCATCGACTGGCTCGAGGCGAACGAAGCCGAGCCGGGGCGCTGGTGGAACGATTACGAGGTCGAGACCGGCCGCCCGATCCAGATGTGGGAGCGCAAGCTCTACTACCTTGACGATCCGGCGCAGGTGCGGGCGTTCACTGAGGTGAGCGGGCGCACGCCGCGGACGAACACCATCGGCCGCCCGGACATCCTGCGCGGCATGGTGCAGAACGCGGTCGAGCGCCCGTGGGGGAAGATCGTGCCTCCGCCGACGCAGGAGGGCCTCGCCCGCTACGTGGAATCGCAGGCGTCGTTCCTCGCCGAGCACTTCTTCACCAACCCCAGCCAGGGCTTCGACGAGGAGCGCGGGATGTTCCTGTACGCGGCGAAGGCGGGCCCGGCGACCACACTTCACCCGCATCAATGTATCCGCCTGCTGGAGCTGCTGCACAAGGCCCGCGCGGCCAGCGGCGACGTACCGCTCGATGAGCCGATGTTGCGCCGGTATGACCTGTCAACGATGCACTGGCCCGCGGCGCTGCCGGTGCCGGAAGGCATGTGATCCGTTCCATGACCGACGATGCGGGGCGGCGATCTCCGGAGCGCGCGTGGCGCTTCGTGGCATGGACCTTCGGCCTCGGATGGACCGCCGCAGGGCTGGTGCGCGTCATCGCCGGACCGATGGGCGGGCCGTTCGATTCGGTGTTTGACGAGCCCGCGGAGTGGGCGCAGATCGCGCTGAGCATCCCGTTCTTCGCGCTGCCCGTCATCATCGCGCTGATCATGGCGAACGCGGCGGGCGTGCGCGTGAGGTCGTGGGGCCTGCGCATGCCATCGATCAACGCGCTGCTGATCGCGCCGCTGGTGGCGCTCGTCGTGGCGATCGTCGCGACCGCGCTGCCAATCGCCTTCGGCATCAGCGACTTTGATCCGACCGGCGCGGGCGAGGTGCAGCGGCTCGCCGAGGCGCACAGCATCGACGCGCTCACGCTGCAGCTTGAGCTGGCCGACGATCCGCAGCCGGTGCGCAGCGCGCTCGTTCGCGGGCTGCTCGCGGGCGTGCTCTTCGGGGTGCTGCTGGCGCCGATCATCGAGCTGCCGTGGCGCGGTCTGGTGTTCACGGAGCTGTCCGCGCGAGGCTTCGCACACGCGGCGCTCGTGTCGGCGGGCCTGGCGGCGCTGTGGTGGCTGCCCTTCTGGCTGCTCGCGGGCACGGGGGGCTTTCGCAGCCCCAGCGCGGTGCTGGCATTCGGGGGCGCGTACGCGCTGCTGGGGCTGCCGATGGCGTGGGCGCGAGCGCGCACCGGCTCGATCGTGCCGGGGAGCATGCTCGCGGTGGCCGTTTCGGCGCTGAGCGCCCTCCCACGCCTGGCGACCGCGGGCGGGACGCACCTGCAGCTTGAGTTGTGCGCGCTGGTGGCGGTCGCGCTGCTGGCGGCAGGCGCGCTGCTGTGGCCGCCCGGGGGGGCCGATCCGTCGGTCGCGCCCGGCAGTGATCGACCGTGACAACCGTCAACTGGCGCCGCGTCATCACGTTCATCACCATCACCTACGCGATCAACTGGGGCGCGATCGGCGCGATGAGGCTCGCGGGCATCCCGTTCAAGGGCCCGGCGGCCGTCGTGGCTGCCGTCCTCTACATGCTCGTGCCCGCGCTCGTCGCGTTCGTGCTCATGCGCGCGTGGGGCGTGTCCGCGCCCGAGTACGGCGTCGAAGTGCCACGCCGCTGGGAGCTCGTGCTCGCGCCGCTGGCCCCCATCGTCATTGCGGTCCTCGGTGTCGGCGTCGCGGTGCTGCTGGGCTTCGGTGAGTTTGACCCGTCCGGCCTGCCGATGGTCGAGCGGTTGCAGGCGCTGGGCCAGGAGGACATCGCGGAGCGCGCCGCAGAAGAGCTCGGCAAGCTGCCGGTCAACGCGGTCCTGCTCGCGCTGCTCGTCGCGCCGATCGCCGGCTTCACGATCAACGGACTGCTCGCGTTCGGTGAGGAGCTGGGCTGGCGCGGGCTGCTGCAGCAGGAGCTTGCGCCACTGGGCTTCGCGCGCGCGTCGGCGCTCATCGGCGCGATCTGGGGCCTCTGGCACGCGCCGCTGATCCTGCTCGGTCACAACTTCCCCGACCACCCACGGCTGGGCGTCTTCGTGATGATCGTGGCCTGCACGGTGCTGGGCATCATCTTCTCGTGGCTGGCCCTGCGCGCGCAGACGGTCATTGCGGCGGCGGTCGCGCACGGGACGCTCAACGCGGTCGCGGGCGCGAGCAGCATGGCGATCAGCGGCGGCGATCAGATCGAGATCCTCATCCTGGGCTACGCCGGGATCGTGGCGATGATCCCGCTGGCCATCGCGGCGCTCATCTGGAGGCCAAAGCTGACGCGCTACGAGACGCCCTGAGCGATGCCGTGCCGTGTGGCCGAGTTGTTCAGCGGGGGATCGTGCGGACGCGGGCGCGGCTGAAGCCACGCCCCTCCAGAACGGCAACGACGGCGCCCTCGCCCGTGGGGCGTTCCGGCAGGACCTGTTCCGCGCACACCGAAGTTCTTCCCAAGGCCCGATCACGTCACGCCGACGAGGGGTTCGCCATGCGCACACGCATCTTCTGCATCGCCGCCATCTCCGCGCTCGCCGTCACGGCAGCGTTCGCACAGGACTACCAGGCCCCGCTGACCATCACCGCCACCGACGCCGTCTCCGGCGAGAGCGTCTCACTCGACACCAGCCAGACGGGTCGCGCGCAGGCGGCCGGGCTCGTGCTGGAGGTCCAGCAGGCCGCTCAGGGGCCGGCCACGCGCATCGCCCGGATCGAGCTGCGCGACACCACCGGCGAGGATCGCGCGGTGGACCTCGATGTCAGGCTGGGCGCCGACCTCGCCGGCTGGAACTGGCATGAGGACATCCGCCGTGCCACGCCGATCTCGACCGCGTCGCAGCTCACGGAGCGCCAGTACCCCCTGATCGTGGTGACGCCGCCGGGCGCGGGCGCGCTCGCCGGGCAGGGCTTCGCGATGGCGATCGAGCCGAGTCAGCCGCTCATCTACGAGTTCCGCGGCGGCCCCGATGGCCTCACATTGACCGGACGGCTGGGGCTGACGGCGCTCGGCGCGGGCGCGCTGAAGAGCCGCGCGTCGGTGAGCGTCTCCCTCTTCCCGGTCGATGGCGAGTGGGGCTTCCGCGATGCGCTCGCGACCTACTACCGCCTCTTCCCAGCGGCATTCGAGCGCCGGGCGATGGACGAGGGCCAGTGGCTCTTCGCCTTCCAGAACTCCGACCTGCCCAACCCCTCCGATTACGCCTACCACGAGGGCGGCCCCGGCGGCTGGGAGT
This sequence comes from Candidatus Zipacnadia bacterium, assembly GCA_029821635.1. Classification (GTDB taxonomy): domain Bacteria; phylum Armatimonadota; class Zipacnadia; order Zipacnadales; family UBA5352; genus UBA5352. The sequence goes on along the minus strand of JALGSW010000065.1, from coordinate 9,978 downwards.
ATGACCAGGAGCACGGCGTCGGCACCTACCCCTACACGGAGGTCTCGTCGCGCACGCTCTTCATGCACCGCCTCCCGACCGACCGGCAGGACGCGCTGAAGGCGTTCGACGAGTACAAGCAGGACCTCTCGCTCGCGATCGCCGACTGGCAGATGCGCGCGGGGGTGCTCGGCCAGAGCGTCGCGCGCACCGGATCGCGCAGCCTGCGCTGCTCGAAGGATGATCCGGCCGCGTGGACCGGCGCCTCGCAGGACGTGATGGTCGATCAGGAGGAGCCCGGGCCGGTCACCGTCAGCGGCTGGCTGAAGGCCGAGGGCGTCGAGGGCAGCAACCCGCGCGACCTTTCGCTCTATGCCGACGTGCTGCTGCGGAGCGGCGAGTGGGACTTCGGCGAGATCGCGAGCTTCGAGGGCGGCACGCATGACTGGCAGCAGGCCACGCACACGATCGACGTGGACCAGCCGGTCCAGATGGTGCGGCTGCACTGCCTCTTCCGCCACGGCTACACCGGCACCGTCTGGTTCGACGACATCTCCGTGACCGATGGCGATGGTCCGAACCTCGCGCTGAACGCGAGCTTCGAGGAGATCGGCATCAACCAGAACGTTGCGGCCGTCGAGGCCTACAACGTCGAGGCGGCGGACGGCGCGCCGATCTTCTCGATCCGCACCGACCTCTCCAGCGACGTGAAGCCCGATACGCCTATGAAGCTGCTGCGCTTCACGCTCAACCCGAACCCGTATCTTGCGCAGGCGGAGGGCGTGGAGCTGCCGCCGGGCCCGAGGTCTATCGCGAACTACGTGAACATGATGCAGAACATCCCCGCGCTCGATGGCGCGTACATCGACTCCGTCAGCGCGTGGGCGACGCGAGAGATGGACTACCGGCGCGCGAGCTTCCCGGCGGTGCGGCACAACTTCAGCTACGATCCGCAGAGCAAGCGCGTGGTCGCGCCCGGCCGCTACTACATGTATGACTTCCTCGACGAGCTGGGCAGAGCCCTCCGGCCGATGGACGGGAAGGTCTTCACGAACATCCACAACACGATGGGCACGTTCCTGCTCTACCCGGTCTCCGACGTGCCCGGCATCGAGAGCTCGATCACCGATCACGAGCACTTCAGCTACATCCGCTCGGCGAGCTACCAGAAGCCCGCGGTGCTGCTGAACTTCCTGAACCTGATGGGCTTCGATCAGCGCGAGAAGCTCGACTACCACTGGCGCATGGCGGTGCTCTACGGCCTCTATCCGAGCATCGGGCGGCGCTGCGATGAGGCCTACGAGCTTTACGGCGACCTCTACCGGCGCTTCATGCCGAGCCTCAAGCGCATCTCCGCCGCGGGCTGGCAGCCGGTCACGCACGCGCAGGCCGAGCCCGCCGGGCCCGCGCTGGAGCGCTTCGGCGAAGGCGCGGACGCGCCTCACGCCGCGAGCGGGCTGTTCGTGACCGCATACAACGAGGCGCGCGAGGCCTACGAGGGCGCGCTGGTGCTCGACGCGCAGGCTCTGGGCATCACCGCCGGGATGGTCGCCGCCGACACCACCACCGGGCGCATCATGCCGCTGCAGGTCACCGGAGGCGTCGCACGCGCGGACATGCCCCTCCGCCCGAACGACGTGGCGGTCTGGCAGATCGGCTCACCGGAGCAGATCGCGGCCACTGCGCGCGAGGAGTTCGCGCAGATCACCGTGGACCTGCGCCGCGCCGAGGCGCAAATGCCCGACGCGACCGCCGAGCGCGTGCGCGACCTGCGCGGGCAGATCGCCGACCTCAGCCCGCTGGGTCGCTCGACCGTGGAGGCCCTCGTGGCGCTGCACAACGATCCGAGCATCGAGGCGACCACGTGGACCGGCGAGACGCCCGGCCAGGCGCTACTGCGCGCGCTGATGCTCCTCAAGCGCGTGGAGGCGGCACCCGTCGCGCCGGTTGACGTCACGGTCTCGGGCGAGGCGGTCGGCGGCGAGCCGGCCAGCGTCAAGCTCTACAGGGGCGGCGAGGCGGTGACCGACGTGGTCTTCCTGATCGCCGGGGAGGGCGGCGTACTGCAGGTGGCCGACGCGGACCTCGCCTGGCCCGCGAAAGGCTACGGATCGGGCCTCGTGGACCTGATCGGCATCGGCGACGCGTCGGGTGCGGTGCGGCTCACGTACGAGCTGCGCCCCGCGCTGGAGGTCTCGCTGGAGACCGAGCAGGCCTGCTGCCCCCTGCCCGAGCGCGTCCTGACCGCGCGCTGCCACAACAACTCGTCGCAGCTTCGGCAGATGCGGCTGCGAATCGAGGCGCCTGACAATCGCTGGGCGCTCACACCCGCGCAGTGGCGGACGCTCGACGTGCCCGCGGGCGGCACCGCGGAGACGGAGTTCCGCGTTGCGGCGCCGGAGGGGACGCTACGGATGCAGGAGCTGCGGCTCGTCGGTGAGGCCGGCGAGGACACGCTGCAGGCGACCGCGACGGCGCTGTGCGGCGGGCCGACGGAGCTTGCGGTCAATCTCGCTCGCGCCGAGGGCGTGCAGGTGAGCGTGGACTCGAGCTACTCCGGCTACTCCCCGGACGCGCTGACCGACGGCCTGCTCTGGCCGATGGACGTGCACTGGACGCAACACGCGTGGGCGTCCGGCGGGGGGCCCGCGGACCACTGGGTGCGCTTCGAGTGGCCCGAGCCGCAGCAGATCGAGCGCGTGATCGTCTACTGGAACGTGGAGGCGGACGCGGTCTACACGCCGCGCGCAGTCATGGTGGAGATCGAGCAGGGCGGCCGCTGGATGCCGCTGGCGCAGGCCCAGCCTGAGCCGGGCGAGGCGGCGACGCAGATGCTGCTCTCCCCCACGCGCGCACGCAGCATCCGCGTTGTCCAGCCGGCAGGCCTGGGCTCGGAGCGACGCCCGAACCTCATGTGGGTCACCGAGGTGCAGGTGGGGAGATAGCCACCCCGCCAGCAACTCCGTGCGCACGAGGGCGTGCGCACCACGGAACACACCGCCCGTCGAGCCGCCTACTCCTTCCCCTCGTCCAGCAGCCACTCGCGCGCGGCCGGCAGGCTCGTGCCCGGAATCAGCCGCTCGCCGTCGGAGAGCGCCTCATCGCCGCGCTCAGAGAGAACCCGCGCCAGACGGCCGCGCCACAGCGCCACGCGCTCGGCATACGCCGGATCGGCCGAGCGATCGTGCAGCTCCTGCGGGTCCTCCGTCAGATCGAAGAACAGCTCGCGTCCGCTCTCCGTCAGCCAGATGAACTTCTCCCGACCGTCGGTCACGAACTGATTCCCCTGATCGGCGAAGCCCGAGTGCTCACCGTGCATGAACTCGCGCCACGGCGCATCCCCGCCCGCCATGAGCGGCTCGAGCGTCTCGCCGTAGAGGTCGTCGGGCACCTCGATGCCCGCCTGCCGCAGCACCGTCGGCATCACGTCGAAGTGCGAGATTGGCTCATCGCGCCGGGAGCCGCGCGGGCCCTCGAACGACCGCGGCGGGCGCACGATGAACGGGACCTTCGCCGATCCCTCAAACGGGACGACCTTGCGGAAGTGGTTGTGGTCACCGAGCAGCTCTCCGTGGTCGGCGACGAAGATCACCCAGGTGTTGTCCAGCTCGCCCATCACGCGGACGCAGTCGAGGATCCGCCCGATCTGGTAGTCGAGATGCGTGATCTGCGCGTAGTAGGCCCAGCGGCTGCGATTGAGCACGTGCTCGGGCAGCGTGCCGGTCGAGGAGTCCACGCGCTGCACGGGCTCGCCGAAGTCCGCCGCCCAGTCGCCGACGGGCACCGGTGGCATCTCGCGGCCCTCGTAGCGGCGGAAGTACTCGATGGGCGGGTCCAGCGGCGGGTGCGGGCGGTGGAAGCCCACCTGCAGGAAGAACGGGCGCATGGGGTCGCGGCGCTGCAGCATTTCGATGCTGGTCTGCGCGGTCCAGGTGTTCGGGTGCAGCGTCTCAGAGTGCACCCACGGCAGCGCCATCCACGAGTTGGAGGTGACCTCCATGGCGGTGTCGCGCACCAGCCCGCCGCTCTTCTCCGCAAGCCACATGTGGTAGTCGCTGTCGAAGCCCTCGTCGATGCGGATGCAGTCGTATACCTGGTTCTCCTCGAAGCCCAGGTGCAGGCGCTGGGGGTAGAAGTGCGTCTTCCCGACGTTGATCGTCTGGTAGCCCGAGTCGCGCAGCCGGTGGTACATGGTGTCCTCGTAATTCCACGGGACACCGTCACGGTAGCCGATGCGGCCGACCTGGTCGGGCGTGCGGCCGGTGGCGAGCACCGCGCGCGTGGCGATGCACGAGGGGCAGGCTGAGTAGGCGCTGGTGAAGGTCACGCCTTCGTTGGCCATCTGGTCGAGGAACGGGGTCTCGACCACGGGGTGGTTGTATGCGCCACCGACGCAGTCGCCGCGCCACTGGTCGGGGAAGATCAGCAGGAAGTTCGGTCGCTCGGGCATGGTTGGCCTCCGGCAGTCGCGAATCAGTTGCGTAGCGGGGACTTCTTTGCGCCGCCCCGGAAGCCCTCCGAAGGAATCCGCGCGTGCCGCGGTCAACATTCCCCCACGCAACGCACAGTTCCCGTCGCGGAGGGAGTTCCGTCATGGCCAACCGTAACTTCTCGATGATCGACTACTTCAACAAGCTCGCCGCCGAGCACGTCCCCGAGATGCAGTTCGAGGGCTCCACCGTCCAAGACTTCGAAGCCTGGCAAGAGCAGGCGCAGGACAAGCTCATGGAGCTGCTCGGGCGCTGGCCCAAGCCCGCGCCGCTCAACGCTGAAGTCATCGGCGCCATCGAGCAGGACGGTATCATCCGCGAGCGCGTGATCTTCGACTCCGAGGAGCACATGTCCGTGCCTGCGGTGGTGCTGCGCCCGGCGGACATGGGCGCGGATGGCTCCAACCCCGCGATCCTGTGCAGCCACGGGCACGGGAACTTCGGCAAGGAGCCTGTTGCGGGCAACCGCACCTCGCCCGGCTACGTGGGCGACATCGAGCGCATGAACTACGACTACGGCTGGCAGATGGCGAAGCGCGGCTACGTGACGATCAGCCCCGACCTGCGCGTGTTCGGAGAGCGCTCCAGCGAGGGGACCATGGTAGGCGGGCGTGACAAGTGCAACGTGCATTTCGTTCGCGGCGCGATCCTCGGCTTCTACACGCTCACGCTCAACATCTTCGACTTCCAGCGCTGCATCGACTACCTCGAGACGCGGCCTGAAGTGGACGCCGACCGCATCGGCATGATGGGCCTGTCGCAGGGCGGGACGCAGACCACGTTCACGACCGCCGTAGAGCCGCGCATCAAGGCCGCGGACATCATGGGCTACCTCAACCCGTGGGAAGGCTTCGGCATCAACCGCGCAAACTTCTGCGGCTCGCAGATCGTGCCGGACATCTACCGCTACTTCGACACGCACGACATTGCGGGCCTCATCGCGCCGCGGCCGCTGCTCGTCGAGGCGGGCTACCACGACCTGTGCTTCTTCATCGAGGACCAGCTCGTGAGCATCGAGGCGCTGAAGAAGATCTACGCGGCGGCAGGTGCCGAGGAGGACCTGTGGGTGGACATCCACCCCGGCCCGCACGCATTCGCAGGGAACCTCGCGTTCGAGTTCTTCGACAAGTATCTGTAGGGGAGGACGGGGGGAATCGACATGCAGAACAAGCGGCCGCGCAGCTTCCTGTGGTGGTGGCACGTGCTCGTGGTGATGTCCGCGATCGCGTGGGGCACGTTCGTCTACTTCGCGCTCGTGCCGCCTGAGCATAAGCCGTGGTTCTTGCCCTACACGTTCGGTCCGGACAACGCCGCCGACGAGTTGGGCCCCTATGGCTATGGCCGGCGGTACGAGTACTGACAGCGTTTGATGGGGAGGACGCACTGATGGAGCAGAAGCCGCTGTGGAAGATTGACTCGGGGGAGTTCGCCGGGTGGCGCATGGGCGATGCGTTTCACGACGTGCAGGGCGTGCACGTCGGCATGTTCAGGGGCGACGTCGCCTACACGCTCAAAGGCGAGTACCTCGGCGAGATCGTCAATGACGAGTGGCTCGGGAAGCACATCACGCGCCGCCCGCCGCCAATAGCTGCGCGCGAACAGCGAGGGTCGGTACATTCTGTTCCACGCGCGGCACGGTCAGGGCGTCCGTCGAAGCTGTGGGAGGATCCGAAGATCTGAACGGCGCCCCTCCCCCCTCGGTCCCCCCTCCCCCTGCCTCGCTGCGCTCGCAGGCGGGAGAGGGGGGAGGGACGGCCTCTCCAACGACTGGCCGTTCAGACCGCCTCGACGATCATCTCCACGAGGCGGCCGAGGTTCGTCGCGATGTCATCACCGAGGTCCACGCGCATCACGCGCCGACCGTGAGCGTGCAACACCGCCAGGTCGCCCGACGCCTGCGCGTCCTTGAGCGTCGCGAAGTCATACGACTTGCCCGGCACCTCCACGCGCTCATCCGCCGATTCGGTGAGTTGCAGGAACACGCCCGTGTTCGGCCCGCCCTTGTGAAGCTGCCCGGTCGAGTGCAGGGAGCGCGGGCCGTAGCCTGAGGTGGTCGCCACACCCTTCTCCGCCGCGACCGCCACCCGCATCCGCGCGATCGCGTCATCCACCGCGTCGGTCCGGTGCAGATACGCCATGATCGCGAAGTAGTCGCCCGGCTCGATCGAGTCGAGTAGGTCGGCCACCGCTCCGCGCACGTCCCCGTGCAGGATCGAGCCCTCGACCACATCCACGTGCTGGCCGGGCAGCTCGCCGGTGTCCGCGTACTCCTTCAGGACGTCATTCGTCTTGTCCTTCGACTCCTGCACGTTCGGCTGATCGAAGGGGTCGATGCCCATGACCGCCCCCGCGACCGCGGTGGCGAACTCCCATCGGTACATCTCCGCGCCGATGCTCACCGGGTTCGCGATGTTGATGCGCACGACCGGGTGGCCGAGCTCGGCAAGCTCACCCGCCAGCCTCTCGTGTACATCGTCGCCCTCAACGCACAGGCAGACGAAGACGCGGTCGTCGCCGTATTCCTCCGCCTCCAGCAGCGGCTCGCCCACGATCGGCACGAGGCCCTTGCCCGCCTTGCCGGTGCTCTCGGCGAGGAGCTGCTCGGCCCAGTCGCCGAAGGTCGAGATGCGCGGGGACGTCAGGAAGGTGACCTTGTCGCGCCCCATCTCGTGGCAGACACCCAGCAGCGCGCCGAGCGCCGCGCCGGGGCTCTCATCCGCCGGCGCCTCGGGCGAGCAGGCGGCGGCCATCTCGCTCGCGTGCTCCAGCATCCTCCGCATCGGCAGGCCCATCAGGGCCGCGGGGACCATGCCGAACAACGAGAGCGCGGAGTAGCGGCCACCGATGTCCTGCCAGTTCTCGAACGCGCCGCGCACGTTGCGCTCATCGCCGACCTCAAGCAGCGGCGAGCCGGGGTCGGTGATGATGACGAAATTCTCGCCGGGATCGTCGGTGGCGGCGGAGACTTCGGCGTAGAAGTGATCGAAGAACGAGCGCGCCTCGCCGGTGGTGCCGGACTTGCTGGCGACGACGAACAGGCAGCGCTCGGGCGGCAGGTCGCCGGTGACGGAGAGGACCTCGGCCGGCACGGTGCTGTCGAGCACGCGCAGTTCGGGATAGCCGGGCATTGCGCCGAAGATCTGCGCGAAGCACCACGGCGCGAGCGAGGAGCCGCCCATGCCGAGCAGCACGATGCGGTCGAACTGCTCGCGGGCGGCGAAGTCGCGGAGCATCTCGACCCTCGGCATGGTGCGCGTGGGGAGGTGCAGCCAGCCGAGGCGGTTGCGGATCTCCTTCACATGCTCGGGCTCGGAGCTCCAGAGGGTGGCGTCGGCGTCCCAGATGCGGGCGATCCAGTTCTCATCGACCATGCGAACCAGCGCGTCGCGGATGCCGCCCTCAAGCTCCTCGGTCAGCATCATCATCTGGGTGTTCATTGAGCCGTCCATGTCCGAGATCTCCTCAACCGCCGCATGTGAGCGTGACTGTGCCGTGTGATCGATTCGGTGCGGGAAGGACTGTGGCCTGCAGGGCTTTCGGGGGCGAACTCCTGACGGCGCACGGGCGAGACGCCCGTGCCACGGGATAGCCGCAAGGGAACGGGAGGACGGCAACGATCGCGCCGTTGCCGTCCCCTCCTCACTCTTCCCTTTTCACTGTTCCCTTCGACTAGCTCTTTCGCTTCGCGACGTACTCCGCCACGTTCATCAGCACGCCCTGCTCGCCGCCGTCGGTGGCAGCGGCGATCGCCTGCATCGGGCGGATGCCCTCGCGGCCGTGAGTCATCGGCCGCCTGCCGTCGAGGATGCACTCAATGAAGTGCGAGATCTGCCCCTGCATGTCCTTCGCCCCGCCGAAGACGTCCATGTGATCTTCCTTCGCCGGGTCGAACTCCCAGACGATGTTCATGCCATCCGCGTCGCTCTTCCAGAGCTGCCGCGTGCCATCGTTGTTGTAGATCAGCCGCGCGGAGGCTTCCTTGCCGTAGATCTCCAGTCGGATCCCCTGCATCCGATGCGGGGTCGACCAGCTCTCGACGTACGCGCTGACAGCGCCGTTCTCGTGGCGCATGACCATGCACTCGGTGTCATCGCCGCCTGGGATCACGTCGCCGAGGGTGAAGCGGTTGCCGATCACCATCGCCTCAGTGATCGGGCCCACGTCCCACTGGAGCTGGTCCACGTAGTGACAGCCGTGGCTCATCAGCGCGCCCATCGGGAACTGCTCGACGCTCTTGCGCCAGTCCTTCACGCCCTCGGGCGCCATGAACATCGTGGTGGAGCAGAACGCCTGGTGGATGAACCCGAGCTCCCCGTTGTGGCACATGTCGTGGAGCATCTGGAATTCGGGGCGGTAGCGCAGGACAAAGGCGACCATGAAGACCACGCCCGCCTCGTCGGTTGCCTCGATCATCGTCTCGGCCTCTTCGAGGTCGCGAGCCATGATCTTCTCGGACAGCACGTGCTTGCCGGCCTGCGCGGCGCGGATCGTCTGCTCGGCGTGCAGGTGGACGGGCGTGCAGATGTCCACCGCGTCCACCTCATCGAGGACCGCGTCCATGTCGGTGTGCCACTTGCAGCCGACGACGTCGGCCTTCTCCTTCGCGAGCTCTTCGTTGATGTCCACGCAATAGACGAGCTCTGAGCGGGGCTCGGACATGTGCCCGTTGAGGTGCGCGCGGCTGATCCCGCCGCAGCCGATGATTGCGACGCGTACCTTGTCCATCGTGATTGCCTCCAGTGTGTTCACGCGTTGCGGTTGGCGGGGGATTCGACGCGCAGGAGGGGATACCTTCAGAACGGCGCCTCACCCCCCGGCCCCCTCTCCCTGGAAGCCGCAAACGGCGCGGCTTCAAGCGGGAGAGGGGGAGAACGGCGGCAACAGCCAGTTGAGCCTTAGAACCCAGCCCCGACGCCCACCTGAGCGCCGGGGTTGGCGCGCTTGAGCGTCAGCCGCGCGCCCGCGGGGCCCGTAATCTCCATGCCCTCGAAGGTCACGACGCCATTCTCATCGGCAGTCAGCACGCGGCTGCCGGTACTCTCCTCACGCACCACGCAGTACACCTCCGCCTCGATCTGCTCGCCCGGCTCGATGACGAAGTTCTGCAGGCGGCGGGGCGTCACATCCACGCGTAGCGGCAGCGCGGTGTCCTCAAGGTACCACGTGACGGTGACCCGGTACCTGTCCTTCTCATCGACCACGCCCTGCCAGTCGAAGCCGCGGTTGATGTAGCCCTCCGGGTCGCCGACCGTCGCATCGCCATCGCCCGGATCGTTGTTCGCGGTGCAGTTCGTGAGTGCCGGGTAGCTCTCATCGAGCGCGAAGCGGTGCATCCAACTGAAACCCATGCGCTCGCGGATGTCGTCGGGCACCAACTTCTGTGTTGTCCCGTGCTGGCCCTCGTTCCACGCCGCGATGAGCCCGTGGCGGGCTTCCTGCATGGCTGCGTAGAATGGCGGGTTCATCCACCACGGGATCGACGTGTCCTGCCGCCCGTTCGCCATGATGA
>JALGSW010000064.1 GCA_029821635.1 Candidatus Zipacnadia bacterium | reverse complement strand
CTCGACGATGAGCTTGCGTACGCCGGAGTTGATCGCGGCCTGCAGCGCCTCAGTGGAGTCCTCCTCCTCGAAGCCCCACCAGGAGGCCTTCGCCTCGGTGACTTCACCGGCGGCGACGCGGTCGATCATCTCCTGGTTGACCTCGGCCGCGGCGGGCGCAAGCATAAGCGCTCCGGTCACAACCCCGACCGCAATCAACGTGATGCTTCCGCGCATATCCCATCCTCCGCTCAGACATGGTCTACGTTGCTCAATACCACCCGTGCTTCAGCGCCGCGTCGAAGTAGGCCTCCGCGCAGCGGATGTTGCGGTCGCCCTGCTCGGAGGTGCGCTCGGAGCCGCGGCCGCCCCCGCCGCCGGTGAGGCGTAGCGTGAAGCCGCCTCCGGGCGCCGCGGCCTCGATCGCGTCGAGCACCAGCCCCTCGACCTCCTCGGGCTCGATGAAGACGAACGCCTGCGAGGGCACGTTGCCCGACAGCAGCATCCGGTCGCCGACGAGGCGCTTGGCCTCGGCGAGGTCGCAGTCGGCGTAAGGCGGCGGCTCCAACGGCTCGACCGAGTCGATCCCCATCTCCGCAAAGCGTTCGAGGAAGCCCATGCAGCTCCCGTGGCAGTGCGCGCGGAAGCGTCCGCCGCGCTCGTGGATCGCGCCGTAGACCTCGCTGTCGTAGGGGAAGACGAACTCGTCGAAGAGCGCGTGGCCCATCCACGGCGGGATGAGCATCTCATGGGCGTAGCTCATGAAGTTCGGGCCGATCCCCTCGTCGAACATCGCGTGCACCGCCGCCACCACGTAGTCGTTCATCATGCGCAGGTAGCGGTGCATCAGATCGGGCTCCGCGCGGAACCACGAGTAGGCGTTCTCCATGTTCGAGGAGCGCACGAGGCTTCCGAGCGGGTGCAGCAACCCGATCACGGGAACCGCGCTGTCGCCGATGGCGGTCATGCCCCGGTCGAACGCGTCCTTGAGCGGCGCGCGCGGCTCCAGCGGCACGCTGAGGATGCGCCGGAGGTCTTCCGGCTCCTCAATGTAGCGCTTCTCCCAGTGGTAGTCATCGATGCCGGTCTCGAAGCGCGGGCGGCGGATGACGCCAACGAACTCCCCCGCGGGCGTGTGCGTCGTCCACTCAATGCGCTCATACTCGCCGGCATCCTCCAGCAGCCGCTCCGTGCGGCTGGTCGGATGCCCGAGGAAGCCCCAGTCATAGCCCGCGACGCCCGCGAAGTTGTCCGCGTGCTCATCGGCCAGCCGCACGAGGCGCTCGCAGCGCGGGTCCTCGCGCACAAGCGCGCTGACCGGGAACTCAATCGGCACGCGGTCAGGCTCGCGGTGGTCCCAGGCGGTCTCGATGCGTTCGCGGTGGGTCATCATAGTTGCCAGTCTCCAGTTGCCAGTTGCCGGCTAACAACGACGGCAGCCGACGGATGGTCGGGTCGTCTCTCCCCCTCTCCCGCCTGACGCTGCGTCGTTTGCAGCGTCCAGGGGGAGGGGGTTGGGGGGAGGGGCGCCGTTGCCGGTCACTCCCGCTCATACCACGTGACCGACGGGATGCGGCACGTATCGCCCGGCGCGGCGTCCACGATCCAGTAGAGTCGTCGGCCGTCGCCATCGGCGTCGGGGAAGGCTGCGTCGAGGTCCGCGGGCGGCTCTTGCAGCGTCAGCGTGCGCTTCTTCACGGCGCTGATGCGCCAGCCGCGCGAGCGGTCCTCGGTGAAGAGCCAGCGGCCCTCATGGTGGCCGCCGTCGGTCACCGGATGGCTCTGCAGGTTGCGGTCGGAGGTGATCGTGCCCGCCGCCGCGTCCGGCTCGGCGACCGCGCCCATGCCGACGATCATCAGCACGTCGCCAAAGCCCAGCCGCGTGCCGCCCTCGACCGCCTCCGCGTCCGTGACGGTGTAGGCGCCGCTCTGCAGCTCGTTGCCGAGCAGCACGACGCGCCCGACCAGCGCCTGCGGATCGGGCACGGTGGCATCGATCGTGAGCGCGTTTGCGTCAACGTCGATTGCGACGATCGGGGCCTCCAGAGCGGGCTGCCCCTCCAGCACGAAGTCGCCGAGGCGCAGGCTCGTCCCGTTCACGAGCATCGCGCGCGCCACGCCCGCCTCGTCGAGCGTCACCAGCGCGTACTCGCCATCGACCGCCAGCGTGCGGCCGTCGAAGCTCCACTCGCGGCGCTCGGGTGCGGCGGCGCTGTGCACGAGATCGATCGCACCCGCGCGATGCACCGCCACGCCCACCGTGCCGCGCTCGGGCTCACTGCCCGGCAGCATCTCCACGCGCTCGATGACGGGCTCTCCACGGTGCGGCTCGGCCGTGGCGACGAAGGTGGAGGCGAGCTGCTCCCCCGCGTCGGTCTGCACGTTCGCCTGCACGCGGCGGCCGATCACGTACTGTATCTCCTCCGGGTTGCCGGGCCGGATCTCGGGCGAGGCGTCGCAGACGATGACTTCCCCGGCGATCCCCGCCGGCATCGTCATCGTCAGGCCGAGGCCCTCGTCGGCCTTGCGCCACGACGCCCGCCACTGCCCCTCGGGGGCCATGCGGCGCACGTTGTAGAGGCCCTGGTAGCCGGAGGTGCCGTCGCCGATCACGCGCCCGTGGTCGGGCGCCGGGGCATCTCCGAACGCGAGCTGATCGAGCTGCAGGTAGGTCTGCCCGACTTCACGCGCGGTCATTGTAACCTCCGTGACCCCTGCGGGCAGCTCGATCTGCGCCTCAATCCAGCGCCAGCCCTCCGTCTCCGCGGGAGGCATCGGGAGCGTGGTCGTCGCGCCGCCGGCGGTCACGTCGAGCGAGTTCGTACCCTCGGCGTAGTCATACACGCGCGCGAAGACGCGCACTCGCCCGGCCGGCAGCGGCGCCGTCTCCATGCGAACGCTCGCACCCGGGAGTTTCGTCAGCACCGACTGGCCGCAGATCGCCCAGCCCTGCTCGGAGAGGGTGCGGTAGTCCTGGCCCGGCAGCAGGCCCTGCGCGCTCATGATGCGCATCGCGAGGCCACCGCGCACCGCTCCGGGCGGCTGCGCGCCGAAGGGCACGTTGGGCCCCGCGAGCGTCCCGTGCTCCTGCGCCGGGCCGAGTGTGCCGCCCTCCAGCGCAAGATCGAACCAGGTCGGTCCGTGGAAGCACCAGTCGTGCTGCGAGCCGCCGCGCACGCGGAAGATGTCGAGCAGGTAGCTACTCTCGGGGGAGACGTCAATCAGCGCGGCGGTGCGGCGGTAGAGCGAGGCCATCTCGGGGTAGACGCTCTCCGCGGAGGCGTCGACGAACTGCACGCCGGGCGTGGAGAGCAACGCGTTCAGGTCGCCCGCGCGCAGGTTCTGCTGCGAGGACTCGTCGATCACCACGCAGTAGTGCTTGTGCGTGTCGGTGAAGCGCCAGCGCCAGAAGTCCGGGCGGGTGAAGGGGTAGGGGTAGCCGTCCTCGGTAAGCATCGGGCGGCCGAGCGCCCACAGCTCGATGTTCAGGCGGTCGTGGTGGCCGTGGCCGCCCTCGGCCGAGCCGTAGTAGAGGCTCATCCCGCGCGCGTCCTCGCCCTCACCGGCCTCGAGGATCGCGAGGCCGTAGCCGCCGACGTTGTGCGTGCCCGCATCGAGCTGCGTCCCATGCTCGGCGACGGCACGCGCGACCGCCTCCTCGTCGAACCAGTCCTCGAAGAGGTCGCGCGACTTCGCGTCCCGCGCCGCCAGCACCTGCGCGTGGCGCGGCTCCCCGTAGTGCGTGAATGCCTGGCCGAGGACCTTCGCCCAACGGCCGATCGGCCCGCCTCCGCCCGGTCCCCCGCAGTCGCCGATGTCCGGCCCCCAGCGGTTGTTGACCGACATGTCGATGCCGATATCCGCCATCTTCTTGAGCTTCGGGTTGCCCCAGATGTCCACGCCGAGCTTCGGCAGCAGGTCGGCGATCTCGTAGAAGTTCCGGATCCAGCTCGATGAGTAGCTCGGGGAGCTCTCCGCGCCCATGCCGTCGCGCCAGAAGCCGTTCCAGAGCAGGTCCTCGACGCGCCCGCCGCCGGACATGAGCCACTCGCGCATCCGCTCGGTGGTGGGGGCGTAGTCCGGGTCGTCGTTGTCGAGGACGATCGCGAGCACGCAGGCGGTGCGCTGGTGCATGCCCATGTTGCCGACGCAGTCCACTCCCCCGAGAACGTCGCGGGCCATGACGGCGAGCATCCCCTGCTCGATGGCGCGGCGCGGCTGCTCGATGCCCTTCGTCTGCAGGAACGCGAGCAGCTCGGGGTCGGCGTCGAAGGCGGGCCAGATCGCGTCGTACGCAAGCGCCATGCGCGTGTCATCGCCGGTGGTCCAGATGCGGTCGGAGATGCGACCTGCTACGCCGAAGCGGCCCTCATGGTAGCCGTGGGTGCGGTAGTCGAAGCGCTCGTACTCGCTCGCGACCTTCGCCATGATGATCGCGCAGGCGTGGGCGTAGCGCGGGTCGCCGGTCAGCAGGTAGGCCCGCCCGAGCGTCTCCATGCCGCCGATGATGTCCTTCGTCCAGCGCTGCCAGAAGATGTAGTAGGGGACGAACCAGTAGCGGAGGCCGTCGGGCCCGAGCCAGCCGAGACCGTAGTCGGTGGGCACATCGCCGGTGGCGGGCTCCCCGGCAAGGCCCTCGGAGTTCCACGGCTCGAAGTCGTTCTCGGGGAAGGTCTGCCCGCAGACCGGGCAGGTCACCTTGAAGGGCCTGTCGCGGTCCATCTCCCAGGGGTAGTGTCCGGCCTTGCGGGTGATCTCATCGCCGCAGGTGGGGCAGTCGTGGCCGATGTGCACGTTGATCGCGCGCATCTGCTCGGGCGGCGGCACGAACTCCCACAGCTCCTCGTCGGAGAACTGCAGGTACCACTCCGCCGCCTTGCGCGCGGCCTCGACCTGCCGCTGAGCCCACTCGTTCTGCTCGACGAGCGAGGTCATGCGGGCCATCTTCGCGTCATCGAAGTACGTCCGCGCGGTCTTCTCCGCGCCGGCGGTCATCGCCACAGTCATCACCAGCGCGCAGAGCATGGCGCGCTTCATGGGAGATGCTCCTTTTGTGTGTACGCAGTACGCCGTTCGAGGGGGCCTGTCGCCTGACAGGCCCGCCGTTCTTGCGGCAACCCGTAGTATTGCGGCTATCGCGCGATCCTCTGGCCAACGAGAACGACGGGCCGGACAGGCGTCTGAGCCGGCTGACGCCGTCTCACCGCGCGCAGACGCTGGCGCGTCTGACGCGCGGCGGCCCCTCCTCACGACCGATGTCCATCCCGGTCAGATGATCGGCTCCTCGCCCATGCGCGTTCCGTAGCTGACCGACAGACCGCGCAGGCGGACCGTGCGGTCGGGCACGGGGACTGGCTCGGTCAGGCGCAGCACGGTGTCACGCATCTCCACCACCAGGCGTGTGACGCGGATCGGGTAGTCCACGACGCCGTCGCCGCCGCGCGCCAGCCAGTTGCGCTTCGGCGGGCCGTAGAAGCCGCTGGCGTGCTGGAAGGGTAGCTCCACCGACAGGTAGTTCCAGCCATCGAAGTTGATGAAGGTCTGCGCTTCCCAGTCGCCCACCGACCAGCCGCCCTCGGAGGCGCCGATGCTGAAGAAGCGCTCGCCCGCGGCATCCTCAAATTCCCAGAACACGCGTCCCCAGCAGGAGTTGCCGCGCACCCACAGCCCCACCGCGGTCGGCTCGCCAGGCGCGACGATCGGCTCGGTCGGCTGCAGGATCGCGTAGCGCGAGACCGGCCACGGCACGTCCGGCTGCGGGTTCAGCGTCAGCTCCAGCGCCCGCCCCATGCGCTC
This sequence comes from Candidatus Zipacnadia bacterium, assembly GCA_029821635.1. Classification (GTDB taxonomy): domain Bacteria; phylum Armatimonadota; class Zipacnadia; order Zipacnadales; family UBA5352; genus UBA5352. Next base: position 18,176 of record JALGSW010000064.1, on the reverse strand, counting down.
GTCCTCGACCGGGGTGACGTCGATCTCGCCGAGCGTGCGGGGGAAGTCGAAGAAGCCGCTGTCAAGTTGCTCGTCCGGCTCGGACACGGTCCGCCAGCGGTCTGGATCGGTCAGGCGGTCGGCGACCTGCACGCCGGCCGGTGGCGGCGCACACTCGGTTGGGCCCCCGGCCAGCGCCTCAAGCGGGACTGAACTGCGCAGATAGCATGGTGAGGCCGAGACCGTCACGCTCGCCTGCCGGTTGCGGGTGGCGAGCGGCTGCGCGTTCCCGTTCATGTCAGTGAGCGTGCACTGCGTATCGGCGGCGAAGGTCAGTTCCACCGCGCGCTCGCCGCGTGGCAGCCAGAGCGTGTAGACGAAGCCATCGCCCTGCGCGAATTCCAGCGCGTGGAGGGTCGGCGAGGCAGCGTCCACGATGCGCCGGAACTGCGCGCCGTCCAGTTCGCGGGTCAGCGTTGCCATCGCGACGTAACTCGGCTTCGGGCTGAGCAGCGGGTAGCGGTGGCAGAAGCCGCCGGCGCCCCAGCGGCTGTAGTAGTAGGAGTCGCCGACATCATGCAGCAGCCCCGGGTTGATGTGCGGGCAGCCGAAGGCCAGCGCCTGCAGCGCGTCGCGCGAGTAGAGCCGCGCCTGCTCCAGTTCGCCGACGTTCCCCGGCTGCGTATTGCGCCCGCGCCACTCGTAGGCGGTCGTCGTCGGCACATCGTAGTCGAAGCGCTTCGCGTACTGCTGCTGCCAGTAGAGCGACTTGTACGCCGAAGGCGGGGCTTCAGGCGGGATAGCCTGGCCGAGGTCCTCATCGCCCCACGCGTCCACGAGGTCCTGCGGCCAGCCCTCGCGCATGAGCTGCGCCGCGAAGCCCAGACTCCCGTTGCCCACGATGAGCTTGAGGTGCGGATACTTCTCGCGCACGTAGCGCGCGTAGGCGAGGCCCTTCGCCTGCAGGTCGTCGAGCTTCGCGCGCTGCTGCTCGGTCAACTCCGGCGGCTCCTGCCCGAGGAACTCGGGCGGATAGCGGTGGGCTTCGCCGTAGCCGCTCTCGTGGTAGACCATCGCCCACTCGATCTCCGGGTGCTCGGCGACCATCTTGTCGAGCATGGCGAAGCCGGCGTCACCCTTGCGCGCGAAGTCCGTCAGCATGCTCACGCTCAGGCCGTGCTCGGCGAGCGTTGCGGCGTCGGGGCCGCGCGTCGATGGGTTGACCTTCCGAATACCCATGCGGTGCAGCAGCGGCGCGATCTCGCCGACCTCGGGAGCGCCGATGTGGCTCCGCCGGAACCACCACGTGCCGAAGGGGCTGTCGGCGGCCTGCCGCGTGTCCGGCGGGAGGATCGCGAAGCTGGTGTGCTGCTCCCAGACCAGTACGCCCGAGCTGTCATGCAGCGAGAGCTTCGCGCTGAACCAGCCCAGCGTCTCCTGCGCGAGGTCGACCCGCACGGCCGCGGGCTCGGGGCCGGGCGCCACTGATACGTCACGCCGCCCCTGCTGCGCGCGCCCGTAGAAATCCGTGATCTCCCAGGCAAGCTCGCCCGCGAACGGCTCGTCGCGCTGCGCGGTCATCTCCACGCGCAGCGCCGGGCGCTCGTCGGCGTAGAAGACGTTGCCGACCTGCCGGGAGGTGACGCGCACACGCACCGGCGCGCGCTCCAGCGTTACTCCCAGCACGTGCACGGCACTCGGCGGGCCGACGGGCAGGATCGAGTGGTGCGAGTAGTTGGAGGTCTTGACCTGGTGCAGGCCGCGCGTCAGTTCGAGGTCGAGGTGCTGGGTCGAGCGGCGCACGAAGATGCCCTGCTCATCGATCACGTCCGGGATCTCGCCCGAACGCAACGGCACCGCCACGTGCAGCAGCGGCAGTTCGCGCTCGCCTTCTGCGGTGGTCACCGCCACGGTGCCGACCTGCGTGCAGCCCTCGGGCCAGCGGCCGCCGGTGCGTTCGAGGCGCACTGCCGAGTCAGCGATGCCATCGCCGCGGCCGCCCGAGTCGTAGAGGTCCTCGAGGTAGCGCGTGAGCCGCAGGCTGATGATCGGGGTCTCGGCCGCGTCGGGCTCGACCGCGCACAGCAGATGCACCTGCGAGTAGTCATCGGTGGGGATCGCGAGCAGGATGTCCTCGGGGCGCGAGTCGAAGGCATTGCGCGTGAAGTAGTTCTCGGTGAAGCCCTCCGGGCCGACGCCCTCGCGCAACCAGCGCGCGAGGCCGACGTCGATCGCGTCGCCGGGCGCGCCCACCTCGAACGGGACCTCGCCGAGAGCCAGCGCCCCGCGCCCGGTGCTCGGCTCCGCGGCGGTCCACGAGCCCGGCCGCCGGTAGCCATGCAGCCCGACCGGCACCCAGCGCGCGTCACCGGCGGCGGGCGTCGTCTCCACGCCGCGAACCGCGTTCCCGGGCGAGAGCGTCAGCCGCAGCGTCGGTTCGCCCACGATCGGCAGCCCGGCCACGTAGCGGTCATCGACCCACAGCCCGGCGCGTCCGTCACGCATGTCGATTCGCAGCCCGAGGGGGTGCGTGGAGGCTGGCTGGAGGTCGTTCCAGGCATCGAGCAGCGCCTGCCGCTCGTCCTTCTCGTACCAATGCGGGAAGGGGCGGACGAAGTAGCGGTCTTTGAAGAGCCAGCCGCCCGCCGGGTCGGGCACGCGCAGTTCGACGCAGGCGTCCGGCAGCGGGATGCGCTCCTGGCCGATGATGTTGACGCGGTACTCCGCGTCGAGTGCCTGCAGGCGCAGCTCCAGCGCCGCGCCCTCCGAGCCTGCGACGCGGCAGATCGCCGGCTGCTCCAGCGCGCCGAGGCGCAGTTCGAGGCGCGCGACCGTGCCCTCAGCGAGCGGCGTGCTGAGCGTGACCGGCTCCTGCGCGACCGTCCAGCCCTCGGCCTCGACAAGCGCCCCCTGCGCCTCCCAGCCCTCCGGGAGGGCAGCAAGCGCGGGGCACGCGGCCAGCGCGATCATGAGCGCAACAGCAGCAGCGGGCCCGACGGGGTTGGGCATGCTGGGACACCTCCGTCCTTCACCTCTCCCCCAGGCCCACTCTCCGTTCCGGCGAGGGGGAGTGGTTGGCCTCAGTCCTCGATCTTGAAGACCTTCCGCGCGTTGCCGTCCATGATCGCCGCACGCATCTCATCTGTCATCGGCGTCTCGCGCACCCACGCGATCTGCGGCAGTGGATCATGCATGCGCGTGTAGTCGGTCGCGAACATCAGTTTCTGCCAGTTGCGCTCGAGGAAGCCCTGCGTCCACTCCGGATCGCGCGTCACGGCGTTGTAGCCAGAACCCGCCGACAGGTCTGCGTACATGTTCGGGTAGTCCTGCAGCAGGCGGTCCGCCGCGCCGCCCTCGACGACCGGCGTGGTCGGGTAGCCACAGCTCGCGTCGTCATCGGCGGAGATCGCGTTCCACCAGCGCGGGCCGTGGCCGACGAAGATCATGCCCGGGTACTTCTGCAGCATGGCCTCGAGCCGCGGGAGGCCGACGTCGTCGAAGCTCGAGTAGCTCGATCCGTAGAAGATCAGGGCGAAGCCGAGTTCCTCGCAGGCGCGGTAGATGATCTGGCGCTTCTCATCGTCCATCGAGAGGCCGTCGACGAGCTCGCCGAAGCCCTTGATGATCGAGTGGTTGGTGGCGAAGTGCCGGATGACCTGGTCGGCGCGGGGCATGCGCGGGTCAACCTGCACCAGCGGCACGATGCGCTCCGGGAAGCGATAGGCGCACTCCAGCACCATCTCGGTGGTGTAGAGGCAGGTGGTCACCTCGGGGCTCTCGATCGGCAGCACCACGGACTTGTCGATCCCCTCGCGGTTCATACGGTCCACGAGCTGTTCGGCGGTGATCGCCGCCTTCTCGCCGGGGATGCGGCCGACATACTGGAGATGCACATGTGAGTCGATCATCACTCGGCCTCCTGTTCGATCCCGAACTCTTCGAGAAGCTTCAGTGCGCTGTCCAGGGCCTTCTGATTGTCCTGCATGATCTTCGCCTGCACCATCCGCTGCTCATACGAGAGCATCTCGTCCAGCCTGTAGCCGCCGATCTCCTCGGAAATGCGGATCATGCGCGGCAGCCACGAACTGGCGCAGTAGACGTGATAGCCCGCCGGACCGCCTGTTGCGAGGGCGTAGCGCACATGGTTCGAATCGTAGTCCGTCCACGCCTCGCCCTGTGCCAGCGCCCAGAGCGTGGCGTCCACGCCGCGCTCGAAGACCTCCCGCCACGCGGCGAAGTCGTCCTCGCGGCCGAGGTCGCGGGCGATGAGCATCAGCTCGCCCGCGTTGCCGGTGCTGGTCAGGTGCGTGTTGAGCACGAACGCCGGACCGTCGCGCATGTCCGGACGAGGGATGTTCATGTACTCGTACCACCAGCCGCCGCCGTCGGGGAGCACGTGTGTCCACGAAACCGGCCGGCCCTGCGCCGGGTCGAAGATCGCGCGGATGGGCTGGAGTTCGGCGCCGATTGCCTGCCGATGCTCGTCGGTGAGGTAGTCGGCGTCGCGCAGCAGCGAGCGCCACTCGCCGGTGCGCCACTCGATGTCCTGCGCGAAGTGCCGGCTGGAGAACGCATCGAGGTCCTCGAGCCCGGTGGCCCACGGGCGATACATGTTCAGGTGCGGCGGGGTGCCCGAGGCGTCGCGGCGCATGATGTGGAAGGCCAGCATCCTCATGCATGCGTCACGCCACAACGGGCTCGCCGAGGTGGCGGAGAAGCGCATCTGCTTCTGAGCCACGTTGACCCATCCCCAGGCGAAGCCGCCGTCGTGGCCCCAGGTGAAGAGTTCGGCGCCGCCGTCGCCAGAGGCGAAGGCCTCCCACGGGTGGTAGCGGCTGACGTAGAGCCCGCGCATGCGGTAGGGCGGCCGCCATTGCCAATAGCCCTCGGGCATGTCGTCGCCGAAGGGCGGCGCGTCGGCCAGCAGGTCCGTGTCGGAGATCGCGAAGGCCTGCAGGCCCTCCGCGGTGGTCCCTGAGTAGGGCGCGATCATCGTCACGAGGTCGATCGTGTGGTGATGGCTGCGCTCATCGGCGGCGGTGGCGGGCTCGAAGCGCCAGCGCAGCGCGCCATCCGAGACCGTGACCGTCGCGGGCAGCGCCTCGGGCACGTAGTCGTCAACGTACCAGCGGCGCAGCTCCGGGGGCAGCGGGTGGTAGATCGCCACACCCGCCTCGTCGGCGGCATCGTGCAGGACCATCAGCGGCTTCGTCACGCCGGGCGTGAGCGCCACGGACAGCTCCGACGCGGCGCCGCGCACAGGCGCGTTGCCGTCGAAGCTGAGCGCCTGCGCGAACTCCTCCGGCAGGTCGAGCGCGATCTCCATGTCGCCGACCTGCGAGCCGTTCGCCAGCCACAGGCGCGCGAAGACCGCGACGATTGGCGAGCCGGCGAACTGCTCGGTGAAGACCTCGATGCGCGGGAATGCGTCCGCGTCCTCACCGAGGACCGTGCGGCGCCGCGTCATCCAGCCGCGCAGCGAGTCGTAGCCGTCAAGCGCCACCCCCAGCGACTGCGAGGAGAGCTCCGCGCCATCAACCGTCGCGCCGATCGCGAGCGGCCCGGCAGCCGGACCGCCCCCGACGCGCGCGATGGTGGCGGGCAGGCCCTGCTCGCCGAACGCCAGCGCGGTGATGCCGTTGTCCAACGCGTCCGGGCCCTCGACCACTTCGGGCATCGGCCACACGCGCGGCGGCTGGCCGTCCATGGCCTCGCGCGGGGGGATGCGCGCATCAAGCTCGACCGGCGGCAGCTCGACGAGCTGCACGTCATCGAACCAGCACACGCCCGTCGCGCGCCAGTTCTGCAGGATGATCGCGAAGCTGACGGGGATGCGCTTGCTGGTGAACGAGATGGTGCTCTCGTAGCGGGTCCAGTCGGTGGTGCCGAGGGTGAGGCCGATGTCGAAGTGTCCGCCGGTGCCGTCGGCGTAGGTGTACTGCACCTGCCCGCCCGCGCGGTGCCACGGCTGCTCGCCGCGCACGATGTTCTCCGTGCGCATCCAGTAGCTGACGCGGAACTGCTGGCCGGGCTCGTAGGCGGTGTCCGGCAGCACGATGGCGCCGCCGTCCTCCATGCGTACGGAGGTGGTGCCGCCATGTGCGGCGTCGGTGGCGAGCGTGGCGTTGCCCCAGCGCACCTCGAAGGGCGCGAGGCCGTCCTCGAATCCGGTCTCCATGACGGCGCGAATCGGCTCATCCTGGGCGTAGGCAACGCACAGGGCGGTCGCGAGTAGCAGTGCGGCGATGGCTTTCGTCACAGCGGCGCTCCTCCTTCTGTCAGTCAGCACGCCCGCTCCTCATCGCCCTCAAGCCACGCCCGGAGAGCCTGGATGCGGCCGATGTGCAGCGTCCCGTGGGCAGCGGTAATCATGAGCCAGTGAGCGACCGTCAGCCCGTCCTCCAGGTTGCCGGTCAGCCTGTCCATGTCCTGCGTTGTCAGGGCCTCGATGTACTCGAGGCTGGCTCGCCGCACCTCGCGCACCCATTCGAGCACCTCGTCAACCTCAACGATCTCGCGCAGCTCGTCGGCGGGGACCCACGTGTCCCCGAAGACGTCGTACTCCTCCGGGATGCCGTCCTCGGACAGGCCCTGGCAGATGCGTGTGACGTGAACGCGCTCGCGATGGGCGATGTGCCCGACCTGCCAGAGTATGCACAGCGCGCCTTCGTTGGGCACCGCGAAGAGTTGATCGTCGCTGGGGCCCTCGATCTCCCCGAGCGGGTGCGCGTACCAGAACCCACCCTCGTAGCCGAACATGAACTGCGCCAGCCTGCGCACGTCGGGCATGGTTTTCACCTCCAGCGGCGGACGACAACGGCAACGGCCGACGCATGTGAACGGAACATGCGTCGCCAAACGACAACAACCGCAGGCAGGAATGCCTGCGCCACGAACGACGGGATGACCCGACTTACCTCGCCAGCCAGATCGGGCTTGACCACGCCATGTTGCCGTCGGCCTCGATCACGCGCACGTAGTAGAAGACCACGCCGGGCGCCTGCTCGGAGACTGCGGGCACCTCCATAAGCGGCGTGCGGTCGGTGTAGGTCAGCGACTCCTGCTCCCTGCCGACTTCGACGGAATCGACCGTCACGTTGTTGCGCACGACCTCGATGCGGTCGATCTCCCCGTGCGAGATCGCGCGGATGGAGATCGAACGCTCATTGGCGAAGGCCGCGGCGTCCTCCGCGGAGAGATCGCTGCCCATCCCGTGCTCGTCCAGCGCCACGTCCAGCAGGATGCGGCGGCTCGTGGTTGCGTAGCAGCGGCGGGCCCAGAGCGCGTCGAAGAGCGCCTCGCGCGTAAGCTCGGGCGCGAAGACGGCCGTGTAGCCGCCGTTGACGATCTCATCGGCCACCAGCCCGCCGAGGTTCGAGCGCTTCGAGCCCGGCTGGGCGCGGTGGTTGTCGGTGCCGCCGACGAAGCCCAGCCGCAGGCCCAGCGCCAGCGCGCTCTGAATCGACGAACCGAGCGCTCCTAGCGAGACCGCCCCGCCGACGGGCTCGACCTCGAACGAGCCGCGGCACTGGCAGATCTCGACGAGGCGCTCGAAGCGCGGGTCGCTGGTGGTGAAGTCCTGCGAGCCCCAGGCGTGGTAGCGGCTGGTCTCGGAGTGACAGTTCGGATGGTGCGCGATGGCCATCGAGGGCACGTCAAGCTCCGCCAGCCAGTCGAACATCTCATCGACGCTGCACTTCGGCAGATCGGGCACGTCGGTGGAGCGGAAGTAGAGGTTCTTGTGTCCGGTGACGGCATAGCGTTCCATCGCGGGGATGGTCACGAAGCGGCCAGGCTCGTTGAACTCGTCATCGACGCGCAGGTCGTCGAGCCACTTCTCCCCGGTACCGGCGTTGTTGACGACGGAGAAGTCGAGCCCCTCCACGTCGCGCGCCCACTGGTAGGCGTAGTCGGTGTCGCCGAGCATCATCTTCTGCGTCTGCCCCGCGCGGGTCATCACGTGCATGTCGCCGAAGTAGACGCGCTGGCCCTCGCCCGCGAAGCCCGGAGCGGCCACGTTGCTCGTGCCGATGATCTGCTGCTTCGGGTCGTAGAGCGTGATGCGCGCTGTCTCGGCGGCGAGGCGGCATCCGGTGATGCGCAGCGTGCCCTCGGGCCGGCGTCCGGGGTGGATGTCCCACAGGCCCGCGCCCGCGTTGACGCCGATCGCGTCGGGCAGCTCGGCGTCCGGATCGCTGCTCTCGACCTTGAGGCTGCCCTCGTAGTCGGCGAGGTTGCCGAACTGGTCGCGGACGGCGGCGACCAGCTCGAACTCGTCGCTGCCCGCCTGGCCCGGCGCTTTCGCGATCACGTGCAGGCGCGCGGGGCGCTCGGCGATGATCTCCACGTGCGGGGCGTTCGGCACGCGCACGAAGGCGTCCTGGCGGTGATATTCGGCCGGGCGCTCGCCGTTGCCGAGCACATCCACGAAGCAGTCGAACCGGTAGTCGCCCCAGGCGTGGTCGGCGATGCGCGCGAGGCGGTAGTAGCCCCGCGAGTAGCCGCCGTGCTCGCCGAGGATGATCGTGATCGTGTCGCCCTCGCGCAACGGCTCGCCGAAGACGCTGACGCGTAGCCACGGTGGGTTGGAGTGGTGGTAGGTGTAGGGGCGGTCGTTGAAGCTCTCGACCTCGCAGGTCGCGCCCTCGCGGGAGGTATTGGCGGTGACTTTGCCGAGTTCCCAGTAGGTATGCCCCTGATGTGGCGGGTAGACGCGCAGGGCGCCGCCGATGTCGATGCCGGACGCCCCGGCGGTGTAGATGAGCCGCAGCGTCTGGCGGCTGCCCGCGACGAACGGCCCGGGCGGGTCGAGGCTGATCGTTCCGACGCTCTGTTCGGTGGGCGCTGTCGGCAGCATGGGCGCTCTCCTCCTGGCGGCCAGTCAATCGCGCGTTGCTCCCCGAACACGGTGCCCACGGCGAGCGTCAGTCCGCTTGCAGCACGGGCTCGCGGGCATCCCGCTCCGTGTTGACATGGCTTGGTGGTTGGGGTAACGTTCCCCGCAGAGACCGTCAGACCTCGCCGGGAACGCTCGGGGAGGTTTGTGCGCCAACAAGGACCGATCTCCCCGAGGCCCTGGCGCTCCGTCACACCCACCGGCGACCGAGGATTGCCCATGCGAGTCAAGATCGCGAGCCTGCTGTCAATATGCGTCGTGCTGCTCGGACTGGCTGCTCCCTGCCACGCCTACATCGGCCCCGGCGCGGGCATGGTCTTCCTGTCATCCTTCCTCGCGATCTTCCTCGCCTTCCTGCTGGCGATCGTCCTGATCGTGCTGGGCGCGTTCCGCTGGCTCTTCGGGCTTTTCCGTGGGCAGAAGCGGCGCGAGGGCGCGCAGGCCCGGCGCGTAGTGGTCGTTGGCCTCGACGGCTGCTCGCCGATCATCATGGAGCGGCTGATGGACGAGGGCCGGCTGCCGAACCTCGCGAAGCTGCGCGCGGACGGCTGGTACCACCCGCTGCGCACCACCTGCCCGCCGATCTCGCCGGTGGCCTGGTCCACCTTCGCCACCGGCACGAACCCCGGGAAGCACAACATCTTCGACTTCCTGCGGCGCAACCCGTTCACATACCAGCCCGAACTGTCCTCCACGCGCATGAGAGAGGGCGTGCGGGAGGTGGGGGTCGGGCCGTTCAAGCTCAAGCAGAGCTGCGTCAACGTCGAGTTGGAGCAGAAGGGGCGGGCATTCTGGGAGATCCTCGGCGCTGAGGGCATCTTCAGCGCCGTGATGCGCGTGCCGATCAGCTATCCGCCGCCGAGCTTCCACGGCGTGGCGCTCGCGGGGATGTGCGCCCCGGACCTGCTGGGGACGCAGGGCACCTTCGCGTACTACACGACTGAGCCTGACGAGATCGCCTCGTACGAGAGCGGGCTGGCCTCGCTGCTTGAGAGCGACGGGAACGGCCTCCTGCGCGGGGAGATCCGCGGGCCGGAGAGCCCGACCTCAGCCGAGCACGAGCCGCTGAGCGTGCCTTTCACGCTCAAGCCGAAGGGCGGCGACGGGGCCGCGACGCTGACGCTGCAGGGCGAGCGAGTGAAGCTGAAGGTCGGCGAGTACACGGACTGGCTGCCGGTGAGCTTCCGCGCGGGGCTCAGGAAGCGCATCAAGGGCATCACGCGCTTCCTGCTGCTGGAGAACAACTCGAAGGTGCGCCTCTATCAGATGCCGTTGAACATCGATCCGGCGAGCCCGAGTATGCCGATTGCGTCGCCGCTGATCTTCTCGACCTACCTGCAGAAGGCGCACGGGAACTTCTCCACGCTCGGGCTGGCTGAAGACACATGGGGCCTGAACGAGGGCATCCTGACCGACGAGGCCTTCATCGAGCAGTGCTACATCTTCCACCGCGAGCGGCGCAAGCTCTTCTTCGACATGCTCGACAAGGTGCGCGACGGCGCGGTGGTCTTCGTCTTCGACATCACCGACCGCATCCAGCACATGTTCCTCGGGCGGCAGGGCTACGGCGGCGACGCCTACGGCGAGACACCTGAGGTCGTCGAAGACGTCTATGAGACCGCGGACGAGCTGATCGGGCTGGTGCGGGAGAAACTTGACGACGACACGGTCCTGATGGTCATGTCCGACCACGGCTTCGGCACCTTCAACCGCTGCATGGACCTCAACCGCTGGCTGCACGAGCAGGGCTACCTGGCGCTCGATGACAGCGGGCAGATCGACTGGTCACGCACTCGGGCGTACTCAATGGGGCTCGCGGGGGTCTACGTGAACCAGCAGGGCCGCGAGGCGCAGGGGATCGTGGCGCCCGAGGACGCGGTGGCGCTGCGGCAGGAGCTGGCGGCGAAGCTGGAGGCCGAGGTCGATGCGGGCACCGGCGACTGCCCGGTGCGGCAGGTATTCGAGGCCGCGAGCGTCTACTCGGGCCTCTACGCCGACGACGCGTCGGACCTGATTGTGAGCTGGGCGCAGGGCTACCGCAGCTCGTGGGACTCGGTTGTGGGGAAGGTCGGCGAGGCGACATATTACGACAATCCGAAGCCGTGGGCGGCCGATCACTGCATGCACCCGGCCGAGGTGCCGGGCGTGTTCTTCTGCAACAGGAAAGTCGCGGGGGATGACGTGTGGATCGGCGACATCGCGCCGACCGTGCTCAGTCTCTTCGGGGTTGACGCTCCGGAGGCGATGGACGGAATGGCGCTGGAGGTGCAATCGGCCGGGGATGGCGAGCAGGATGGGGTAGTGGCCGAGCAGGAATGAGAAAGACCAGCAGTGTGGCTGAGATCTTGAAATCAGGCGCCGTCGCGGGCGTAGTGGCGGGCCTGTTCGTCTTAATGCGCGAGTTCGGCCAGGTCCTCGGGCGTGACTTCGCCCGCGAGCCGCTGCTGAGCATCCGCCACGCGGCCCTGCTGGCGCTGGTGCTGCTGATCGGCGGCGTGGTGCTGGGGCTGCTTGCGCGGCTGGTGTTGTCGCTCGTGTGGAAGCTCGGCGTGCGTTCGTGGCTGGAGGCCGAGGCGGTTCCGCGCCCGGCGAGGCTGGGCATCAGCGCCGCGGTCGCCGTCCTCCTGCTGGCGGGCGGCTGGACCGAGCTTCCGTCCGCTGCCGTATGGTGGGACGTCGCGGCGATAGCGCTGCTGGTGCTCGCCGCGTACCCGGGCCTCGCGCGGGCCGAGAGCGTGGCGCCCGACCGGCTCCTGCCCGGCGTGGTCGGAGGACTGGCGGCCACGCTCGCGTTCTTCGCGTCGGTCGGTCTGCTACTCAACGACTGGGCGCTCCCCGGCGCGGCGGTGGCACTGCTCGGATCCGGAGCGATCGCGGCGGCCGCGGGCTACGCGGTCTTCGGGCTGCTGGCGCTCGCCGGCCTGCGCTCCGACAGACTGCGCGGCGGGAAGGCCTTCGGCATCGCCAGCGCGGCGCTGGTGGTGCTGCTGATCGGCCTCGTGTGGTGGCAGCGCATCGATGAGCGCGCCTACCTCCCGCGGCTGATCGCGCGTTCGGGCGTCACGCAGGGCGGCCAGGCCGGCTCCGATGCGCCGAGCGTGATCCTCATCAGCGTGGATACGCTGCGGCACGACTACGTCGGCTATGCAGGCGGCCCGGCGCGCACGCCCACGATCGACGCGCTCGCCGAGGAGAGCTTCGTCTTCACGCGAGCCTACTCGGTTGCGCCGTGGACGCGGCCGTCGTTCGCGTCGTTCCTCAGCGGGCTCTACCCGTCGGAGATGGGCGTCGCGCGCATCCCCGGCTACGAGCGCAGCGATGACATGATTGTGCCCTTCTACTGGGCGACGAAGCCGGAGTTGCTGCCGGAGGTCTTCCAGGCGGGCGGCTGGGCCACCGCCGCGACGGTCTGCAACGTGAACCTGACAGCCGCGGCGCACGCCGACCAGGGCTTCGACCTGTTCTACAACACGAAGGAGCGGCGGATCGACCGCGCCAGCCGTCTCGCGAATAAGCTGACCGGTGGGCGGCTGATTCCGGAGGACCTCGAGCGCGCGGACATCGTGACCGCCGCGGCGTTGCAGGTGCTGGGGGAGGCGCGCGGACCGCTGCTGTTCTGGGCGCACTACCTCGACCCGCACAACTCCTACGCGCCCCCGACGCTTGAGAAGAGCGAACAGAGCGCTCCGGACAAGGTCGCGGGAGCCGCGTCGATGGAGATGCGCACCGCGCAGGAGCGGCAGAAGACGCTGCGCGCCTACGCCGCGGAGACCGAGTGGACCGACGATAATCTCGCGCCGGTGCTGGAAGAGTTGCGCTCCAGCGGGCTGTGGGACAGCTCGATCGTGGTCTTCTGGAGTGACCATGGCGAGGAGTTCTGGGAGCATAGCTCGTGGCAGCACGGGCAGTCGTTCTTCGAGGACCAGGTGCACGTGCCGCTGCTGATACACATGCCGGGGCAGACGGAGCGCGTGACCGTCGATGAGCCGGTGAGCCTGCTGGACGTCATGCCGACGCTGACCGACCTGTGTGGGCTGCAGGGCCCGCAGGTGCGGGGCGTGTCGCTGGCGCCGCTGCTGCGGGGCGAGGTCGATCGGGTCGAGCCGCACTCGTTCTTCATGGAGGCGCTCTACCGCGGCGGCATCAGCAAGGCGCTGCTGGCGGGCGATTACAAGCTGATCTACGACGTGTACTTCGACCGCTTCACGCTCTTTGATGTCACGCGCGATCCGGCGGAGCTGACGAACCTCGTGGGGACCGCCGAGGCCCCGCCGGCGCTCGCAGGCTGGGAGACCGACCTGCGCGCCTGGACGGACGAGTCGCTGGCGCTGATGAGCGCGCTGGTGTCGCAGGAGGCGATCGAGGTGTCGCCGGAGATCCGCGAGCAGCTCAGGGACATGGGGTACATTCAGTAGCGGAACGCGGTGCGGACGCAGTCGTGAAGGGCGAGAGCAATGAGTGGTGGCAACGACAATCTGACGCGCAGGGACTTCCTGAAGCTCGCGGCGGCGGGCGCGGGCGCGCTGGCGCTTGGCGGCTCGACGCTGGCCGGTTGCGCGCGCAGCGTACCGAAGCTCCCCGCGATGGCCGGGCGGGAGGCGCTGGTGCTGGGCTTCGACGGCCTCGACCCGGTCATGGTGCGTAAGCTCATCGGCGCCGGGCAGCTTCCGAACATGGCGAAGCTCGCGAAGATGGGCGGCTTCAGCCGACTGCGCTCGTCAAGCCCGCCGCAGAGCCCGGTGGCGTGGTCGAACTTCATCACCGGGTTGGACCCCGGCGGCCACGCGATCTTCGACTTCATCCACCGCGACCCCAAGAGCTACGGGCCCTACCTCTCGACCTCCTCCACGTCGGCATCCGAGCGCATCATGCGTCTGGGCGACTACCGGCTGCCGCTCTCGGGCGGCGAGGTGACGCTCAACCGCCGCGGGCGGGCGTTCTGGAACGTGATGGAAGACCACGGCGTGCCCGCGACGATCTACAAGATCCCGTCGAACTTCCCACCCGAGGCCTCGACGCAGCGCACGATCTCCGACCTCGGCACGCCCGACCTGCAGGGCTCCTACGGGCACTTCTCGTTCTTCACCGAGGAGCCCGCCGACGCCTACGGCGACGACATCTCCGGCGGCAGCGTCTACCACATCGACGTGCAGGACGGCGTGGGGCGGGCGGAGATCGTCGGCCCGGCGAACGCCTTCCGCGCCTCGGTGGACTCCGCCACGGTGCCCTTCACCGTCTACGTGGACAGCGCCAACCCGGTCGCGCGGGTGGACATCCAGGGGCAGCAGTTCCTGTTGCGCGAGGGCGAGTGGAGCGACTGGGCGCGCGTGAAGTTCAGCTTCGTGCCCGGCGCCGCGTCCACCACCGGTATCGTGTGCTTCTACCTGCGCTCGGCCCGGCCGCTGCAGCTCTACTGCTCGCCCGCGAACATCGACCCGGCCGCCCCCGCGCTGCCGATCAGCACGCCCGACGACTACGCCGCCGAGCTGGAACGAGCGACCGGCGCCTACTACACCCAGGGCATGGCCGAGGACACGAAGGCGCTCTCGCAGGGCATCTTCGATGACGAGGACTTCATCTCGCAGGGGCGGCTGATCCAGGCCGAACGCGAGGCGGCCTTCGACTACGAACTGGCGCGCTTCGAGGATGGTCTGCTCTTCGCCTACTTCTCCGCCTCCGACCTGCCGGTGCACATGTTCTACCGCGCGATCGACCCGAAGAGCCCGATGTGGTCGCCCGAGCTTGGCGAGAAGCACGGAGACGTGATCCGCAACATCTACGGGGCGCTCGACCGCGTGCTCGGGCGAGGCATGGAGCGTGTGGGCGATGACGCGCTGGTGATGGTCATGTCCGATCACGGCTTCTCGCCCTACCGGCGCTCCTTCGACGTGAATCGCTGGCTGGCGGAGAACGGCTACCTGCGCGTCGAGGAGGGCGACGGGCCGGCGCTGAGCAACGCCGACTGGGCTCGCAGCAAGGCCTACGGAATGGGCTTCAACGGGCTCTACGTCAACGAGGTCGGGCGGGAGGCGGAGGGCTCCGTGTCGCCGGGACCGGCTTCGGAGAAGTTGGTGGATGAGCTGCAGGCGCGGCTGGCTGAGGCGCGCGACCCGGACACCGGCGAGCGCGTCTTCGCGCAGATCCACCGCAGCGCCGACTACCTCGACCGCCCCCCCAAGGGGATCGCGCCTGACCTGATCCTGGGCTACGCGCGGGGCTACCGGGGCTCGTGGGAGAGCGCGATCGGGGAGATGGCCGAAGCGGTCTGCTCGGACAACATGGACAAGTGGAGCGGCGATCACTGCATGGATCAGAGCGTGGTGCCGGGGACGCTGATCTGCAACCGCGAGATCGAGGCGCAGGAGCCATCGCTGATGGACCTCGCGCCGTCGCTGCTGCAGCACTTCGACATCAAGCCGCCGCGGGAAATGCACGGGGAGCCGGTGCTGAAGCGTGCATAGCCGAGAGGAGAGCCGATGAGCTGGATCGCGCTGGGCCTGCGAATGCTCGGACGATGGCCGGTCGATGCCCTGATGTCATTGGGACAGACCGCCGGGATCGTGCTGATCTCGGTGCTGACCGGCATCGCGGTGATGGCGGCGTTCAAGTACACCGCCAACCGTCGCGCGCTGCGGTCGGCCAAGGATGCGATCCAGGCCGCGCTGCTTGGGATCGTGGTCTTCCGCCACGACACCCGCGCGATGTTCTCCGAGGAGGGCCGGCTGCTGCGCGGCGCTTTCGCCTACATGTTCGCGGGCTTCAGGCCGCTCGCGGCAGTCATCGTGCCGATGGTCGCGATCTTCGCCGCGATCGAGCTCTACGCGGGCTACGGGCCGCTGCCGGTTGGGCAGTCGGCGATCGTGACCGCCACCGCACCGGGCGGCGAGCTTGGCGCGCTCGCGGACGCGACGCTCACCGGCACCGCGGTGCAGGTCGAGACGGAGCCGCTGCGCATCCCCGCGACCGGCGAGGTCTGCTGGCGCGTGCGCGCGGACGAGCCGGGCGAGCACACGCTGACGCTGAGCGTTGGCGGGCAGAGAGTGGAGAAGTCGCTGATCGCGGGGGAGCGTGTGCGCCCGGTCGCGGTCTCGCCGCACCGCGCGCGCGGGGGCTTCGAGCACGTGCTGATCGGCAGCGCGGAGCCGCTGATCCCCGCGGACGCGGCGGTGGCGGAGATCGCGGTGGCGTACCCGCCGACGCTTGTGGACCTGGGCATCGTCCGGCTGCACTGGATCTGGGCGACGCTGATCCTCGCGACCATCGCGGCGCTGATCGCGAAGCCCCTGCTGCGCGTCGAGATGTAAGGCCCCTCCCCCTCGGCCCCGTCTCCTCCCGCAAAGGAGTTCCCCTCGCGTTTCGCGAATCGTCACGCGACCCTCATGATGTCTGATTACGTCTGCCACCTGAGGAGAGATTACATATGGGGCTGCCCCTGGCTATGATGACGCTCGTCATGGTAGTCGCCGCATCGACGCTGGCTGCCGCCGATGAGCCGCGGGTCCGCGAGCGCTCCGGTGAGAAGCAGGGCCCGCTGCTGCTCGGCGATGACATGGTCGCCGACCTGGAGGCTTTCGTGGGCGATGCGCCGCGGGCCGCGGGTGAGGCGGTGGCTCCCACTCCCGGCGCCCCGGCCCGGGGCGGCTGGGCATTGCCCGAGCCGCCTGAGGTGCAGGCGCAGGACGCCTGGGTGTTCGTGCCGCCGATGCCGCGCGGCTGCCGCAACGCCGCCGCGGGCACCGGTGGCGCCGCCGTCGAGGCCGGCGAGCACCGTGGGCGGTTCGACCTGAACCTGAGCGCGAGAGCGGGCGAGTACGCGTGGGGCGTTGCGAGCCCGTGCATGACCTTCACGCCCGAACGCGACGGCATCGTGCGCTGTCGCACGGCGGTGGTCGTGCGCGGAACCGCCGAAGCCGCCGGGGCGCTTGATGAGACGACGGCGTACCTCGGCGCGTGGATCGCGCACTGCCACCCGAAGGAGCGCGGCAGCTACTCCGAGCGCGTCGGCTGGGAGAGCGCCGGTATGACCGGACGCGTGCGCTTCGACGGCTACGTACTCATGCACGAGGCGCAGTTCCCGGTGCAGGGCGGCGTCGAGTATCTCTTCGGCGCAGGGCTGTCTGCCGCGTGCGCGGCGCGCGATGGCAGCGTCGCGATGGCCCTGCGTGGCAGGCTGGCGTACTTGACGGTCGAGCTCCTTCCCGACCAGTAGCGGAGAGGTCAATCCATGTTGAGACAGCGCGTCTTACGGCCGTGCGCGGCTCTTGCCGCACTCGTTCTCGCGATCATCTCCCTCGCGGGCTGCGGCGGACCCCGCAACCGCGAGGCCCTTACCTTCACGCAAGACGACCTCGCCTCCGCCGCGTGGGTTGACAGGAGCTACACCGCATGGGGCCAGCACGTGGACCTCGATGAGAGCCTGCCCACGTTCTCGGACCTCGGCACGTACCCGGTCGGCAACGGGCGCGTCTTCGGAGCGATCGGGCTGTCGCTGCCCTTCGGCACCGTGCAGGACATGCTCGGCCCAACCTATCAGAAGGCTGGCGCACTGCTTGGCGCATGGTTACCGTCGGTGTTGGTGGACGGTGAGCCGCTCTCGATCGCGCGCCAGTCCACGCGCTGGATCGCCCCCGGTGGCGTCGTGCACTCGCGCTGGGAGGGCGAGAGCATCCACGTGGACCTGCTGCAGACCGCGCCGCTCGGCGTGAACGCGGTCGTGACGCTGATGATGGTGACGAACATGGGCGACGCTCCCGTGGACGTCTCGCTCGGCTGGCAGCCCAACCTGCCGGTCGATGGGCAGGACGCGGGCGATCTGCTGTGCTCGCGCGGCGACGTCATCGTGCGCGGCGGCT
The DNA here is from genome assembly GCA_029821635.1 of Candidatus Zipacnadia bacterium. GTDB lineage: Bacteria > Armatimonadota > Zipacnadia > Zipacnadales > UBA5352 > UBA5352. Next base: position 449 of record JALGSW010000064.1, on the reverse strand, counting down.
TCGCGGGCGCGCAGACCTCCGTCATCGACCGGGCGGTGCTGCCCGCGTACCCCGAGGGCCTCTCCGACCGCGTGCGGCCGATCAGCGCGATGGCCGAGGACCTCGAGGCGCAGTCGGTCGTCTGCCCGCTGGGGGCGGTGCAGCCCGAGGAGTCGGTGGGCAAGATCGCCTACCTCGCGGTCGGCAACGCCGCCGATGAGACGGCGTCCGTCGCGCGGCAGGTCGAGGAGCAGGGCTGGCAGCTTTTCGAGGACACGCACGCGTGGTGGCAGGAGTGGCACGACCGGACGCTCATCATCGAGGGCGCGGGCGATGAGATCGACGAGTTCATGGCCATCCAGAAGTACCTCTGCCGCGTGCAGCAGGCGGAGGCGGGCGGCTACTCGCCCATGCACAAGTACTCCTACCGCTGGATCCGCGACTCGAACGGGCCGATCAAGTTCCTGCTC
>JALGSW010000225.1 GCA_029821635.1 Candidatus Zipacnadia bacterium | reverse complement strand
CACAAGACCTACAGCATGGGCGAGGTTCAGGTCCACGCACTGCGTGGCGTGTCCACGACCATCGAGGCCGGCGAGCACATCGCGGTGATGGGGCCGTCCGGCTCGGGCAAGTCCACGTTGATGAACCTGCTCGGGTGCCTGGACACACCCACCGAGGGCACGTACAAGCTCGCAGACGAGGACGTCTCGGGCCTCGATGCCGACCGCCTCTCCGCCGTGCGTAACCGGGAGATCGGCTTCGTCTTCCAGCAGTTCAACCTGCTGGCGAAGTCCACCGCTCTGCAGAACGTCGAGCTTCCGCTGGTCTACGCCGGGGTGGAGGACCGGCGCGAGCGGGCGATGGCGGCGCTGGAGCGGATGGGGCTGGGCGACAGGGCGCATCACCGGCCGCGCGAGCTCTCGGGCGGCGAGCAGCAGCGTGTCGCGATCGCGCGCGCGCTGGTCAACAACCCGAGGATCCTCATGGCGGACGAGCCAACGGGGAACCTCGACACGAAGACCGGCCAGGAGATCCTGGAGATCTTCGACGCGCTCAACGCGGAGGGCATGACGATGGTGATGGTGACCCACGACCCGCGTGTGGCCGAACGCTGCAGGCGCGTGATGCAGTTGGTTGACGGGGAGATCATCAGCGACGTGCGTAACCACATCCAGGCCGCGGTCGGTGAGGCCACGTGAACCTGCTCGAAGCTCTGCGGACCTCGTTCGAGAGTCTCATGGCGAACAAGTCGCGCTCGATCCTGACGATGCTGGGCGTCATCATCGGCGTCGCCGCCGTGCTGATCGTCGTGGCGATCGGTGAGGGCCTGAAGACCGACACCCTCAACCGCATCCGCTCGATGGGTGCGAACCTGATCATGGTCTTCCCCGGCGGCGGAGGCGGACACGGACGGTCAACCCGGCCGGGCCGCCTGACCGAGGAAGACTTCAATGAACTCGAGTCTCAGGTGAAGCACATCAGCGCACTTGCGCCGGTTGTGCAGACCGGCGGAAACGCGAAGTACCGCAACCTGACGCACTCCACAACGATCGTCGGCACGAACAGTGACTGGACGCACGCGCTTTCCTTCGAGATAGCGCACGGTCGTTTCCTGGCGCCCAGCGAGGAACGGGCGCGCTCGCGCGTCGCCGTGATCGGCCAGGAGGTCGCGGACGAGCTGTTCTACGGTCGGCCGCTGCTGGGCGAGTTCATCCGCATCAACGGAGTGCCCTTCGAGGTCATCGGCATCCTCGAGACCAAGGGCGGCGGCTGGGGCAACCCCGACGATCAGATCATCATCCCGATGAGCACCGCCCGCCAGAGGCTCGTGGGCAGCGCCAACCTCTCCCGCATCTACGCCTCCGCGGCCAGCGAGACGGAGGTCCCCGAAGCGATCGAGAGCATCAAGACCATCCTGCGGCAGCTGCACCGGGTCACGGAGATGACAGAGGACTTCCGCATCCGCGACCAGTCGGAGTTCCTCACCACAATCAGCGAGACCACCGGGCAGATCACGATGTTCGTGGGCGGCATCGCACTCGTCTCGCTGCTCGTGGGCGGCGTGGGCATCATGAACATCATGCTCGTGTCGGTCGCCGAGCGCACCCGCGAGATCGGCATCCGCAAGGCCGTCGGCGCTCGCCGCGTGGACATCATGTCGCAGTTCCTGATCGAGTCGGTCCTGCTCAGCATCATCGGTGGCCTGATCGGGATCGGCGTCGGGCTGCTCGGCTCGAGCCTGCTGGGGGACACCCTTGGCTGGGAGACCGTCGTCCCGATGTGGTCCATATTGGTGAGCTTCGGCTTCGCGGCGGTCGTGGGCGTGTCCTTCGGCTTCTATCCGGCGCAGAAGGCCGCCAAACTCGACCCGATCGAGTGCCTGCGGTACGAATAGAGGCGAGTAACGGCAACGGCGTGGCACGGGGCAAGTAACGGCGACGACGGTGACCGCAACGGCGGGCGACTCCTCGGTCAGAGGCGTCGCCCGCCTCGTGTTTGTGGTCACTCAGCCGCTCTCAGCGCCTCCCCAAGCTCCCGGAAGACCCCGACCACCAGCTCCGCCATGGCCTCGACCGATGACGCCGCCATGTGCGGCGTGACGATCACGTTGTCCATCGCCAGCAGCGGATGATCGGCCGGCGGCGGTTCCTGCTCCAATACGTCCAGCCCCGCGCCGGCGATCCGGCCCTCGCGCAGCGCCGCGACGAGCGCGTCCTCGTCGATGATCCCGCCGCGCGCGGTGTTGACGATAAGCGTGTCAGGTGACATCAGCGCGAATTGCTCCGCGCCGATCAGCCCGCGCGTAGCGTCCGTGAGCGGGCAGTTCACGCAGACCACGTGCGCGCCCGCGAGCAGCTCCTCCAGCGGCGCCGGTGTCACGCCCAAGCCTCGCGCGGTGACCTCGTCCACGAACGGATCGTGCGCCACGACCTGCATCCCGATCGCCTGGAGGCGCCTCGCGACCGCCTGGCCGATCGCGCCGAAGCCGATCACGCCCGCGCGCTTGCCGCTGAGGCGCAGCAGCGGGCCCTCGCCGGCGTGCCCGCGCCAGGCCCCCGCGCGCGTCTCCAGCGCATAGCGGACCAGGCGCCGCGAGAGCGCCATCACCAGCGCGAGCGTCTGGTCGGCCACCTCGTCGGTGCAGAAGTCGCGGACATTGCGCACGTCGATCCCGAGCTCGCGCGCGGCATCGAGGTCGATCCGGTCGAGGCCCACGCCGTAGCGCACCACTGCGCGCAGGTCGGGCCGCAGCGCCTCCATCACGCGGCGGGTCACGTAGGCGGCGGTGACGAGCAGCGCGGTGGCGCCGCGCCCGGCCTCGATCACCGCGTCCTCCTCGACGGCCCTCGCCGACACGAAGCGCACCGGCAGGCCCTCAAGGTGCGCCAGCGCCTCAGGCGTGTAGTTCGACCGGCCGGTCGTGTCCACCACGAGCAGCTCGCGCGCGCTCATCGTCCCATCTCCGCAAGCTGCGCCTTGAGCTTCTTGAGCAGCGCGGTCTCCTTCTCGATGATCTGTCGGCACCAGTCGAGCGTCTCCTCGGTCATCTCCGGCGGCACCACGACCACGCCGAGGCGGTCACCGTAGACGAAGTCGCCGGGGTTGACGACTACGCCACCGCAGGAGATCGGGATGCGGATCTCGCCGAGCTTGTCGCCGGTGCCCGCCTGGGGCGAGATTCCCGCGGAGAACAGCGGGAAGTTGATCTCCATGACGCCCTCGATGTCGCGCACCGAGCCGTCGATGACCGTGCCCGCGCAGCCCGCGACGGCGGCCATGTGGCTGAAGATCTCGCCCCACATGATGTTGTCGATCATACCACCGGCGTCGATGACGATGACCTCGCCGGGCTGCACGTCCTTGAGCGCGAGGCTGCTCGCGTGCGTGGCTCCGGGATAGGCGTGGGCGGTGAGTGCGGGGCCGAAGAGGCGCATGCCCGGATCGACGGGCTTGATGCGCGGCTTCATGGTGCGGTTCTTGTGGCCCATGCGGAAGAGCGCGTCGGAGATTGTGGCAGTGGACATGTCCGCCATCTCATGGGCGGCGGCTTCGGGCGTCACGTCAATCGCCTCCGGCTACTGAGTGGAAGTCGGGGCGGAGTTCGCCATCTCATAGCGCCAGACCTTGCCATTGCCGCCCACGAGCAGCACTTCATGGTCCTCGCCCGGCGGCTGCCAGGCGGCGAGGCCGGGCCAGAGGGCGTCGTCGTCGTTCAAGCTGGTGGCGCGCTCGAAGAGGAGTGAGCCCTCTGCGTCGTGCAGGCGCAGGAATGAGGCTTCGAACTTCATCGAGTACGTCAGTGAGGCGAGGTATGGCTCCGTCCCGGGGCCCCGAGAGACCGGCGTCCCCCAGACATAGTCAACGATGTTCGTTCCCGGTGCGCTGCCGCGAATGACGGTACCGCCTTCCAGATTGGCGAGCACCAGATGGCGACTGGCAGGTGTGAGGATATGCGCTGCCTCGCCATGCTCCGGCCATGGACAGACGGTGAAACTGTCGGCGAAGCCTCCCGTCGCCCAGTGCTGCTTGCGCGTTGCCTCGTACACAACCTCGCCAGAATCGTCGCGGCCGGTGACTACAACCTGGGCCTCTTCTGGCTTGACGACGAAGTAGATGATCTCCGCCAGGCCATCGCCGTCTACGTCCGCCATTGCCACGCTCCCCGCGTGCGGGATCTCGCGTCGCCAGACAACGGTTCCGTCAGTCTCGACGAGGGCGACAGACTGGTCGATGCGCCCCGCGAACTCAAGCTCGCCATCGCCGTCTACGTCGCCCGCTGACAGGCTGGGGGGAACGTCTCCGGACTCCCAGATCACCTGGCCAGTGTGGTCCATCAGCACGACCGGCCCGCCGGCGTCGTGGAGCTCATTCGCCAGGAACTCGCACTCGCCATCGCCGTCCACGTCCACGACCTCAACCAGGCGTGCATAGTCGCGGTCCGGGTCGAGTGCGTAGGGGATAAGGGCGTACTTCCGTCGTTCGTCCTCGATCACCGCAGCCCCATGCACGCCGGCCACGACCACCTCAGTACCCGCGCGATGATCCAAGTCGCCTACAGCGATATCGGACACTCCGCCGAGGCGGCGATCCTGAAGGAAGATAGCGTGTACGAAGAGGTCTTCGCCGGTCGAGGGGCCTTCGGCTTCGAGCGACGGCGGGGGAGAGATCACCGGCAGGTTCGGCTCGATTGCCTGCTTGTAGGCCACGAAGCCGCCACCCGCCAGGAGTAGCAGCAAGGCGAGCGCGCCTCCAAAGCACCCCAGGAGAGCTTTGCGGTCGCTAAGGTCCACGTGACGTACCCCCTTGGCCGGCCCGCGCTTACATCAGCTCATCGAGTGGCTTGAGGAGCGCATACTCGCAGGTGGTGGACATCGCGTGCTGGGCGACCGTGATGCCGCGCTCGCTGGCCGCGGCCATCGGCGTGAGGCCGCCTACCACCACGAGGCCGACCCGGTCCATCCCCACGGGCAGCTCCAGCAGCGGTTGGCCCGGCGCGCCCATGGCCAGAACGCCCTTGAGGCCCCAGCCCTTCAGCGCCTCAATCACTTCCAGCGCGTCATCGACGGCTGCTGCGGGAATCTCGCGGAAGCCCGCGCCGACCATCCCCGTGCCAGTGGTCGCGGCCTCCCACGACGAGGTCAGGCCCGACGCGATGAAGATGTGCAGCGGGTCGATCGACGAGCCCGCGTAGCTGACCAGTTCGACGAAGCGCAGCGGGCTGCCGTCGCGCAACTGCAGCAGGCCGCCGTAGACCGAGTTGACCGGGATGTAGTGGTGCAGGAGCGCGCCGTTGAGCGTGACCGAGCAGACCGTGCCTACCGCGGCCATGCCCTCAGCGACCGGATCGCCGAGCTTCTCGCCCTCACGTGCGACGATGGCGAGATCGCTCATGCACAAGCCCGCGTCGATGGCCACCTTCGCGTATTCGAGGGCCTGCGGCAGGTCCTCCTCGGCCACCAGCGAGACGTTGAGGATCACGTCGCCGTG
>JALGSW010000224.1 GCA_029821635.1 Candidatus Zipacnadia bacterium | reverse complement strand
CTTCACCGACACGCACAAGCACTACTGCGTGGTGATCGACGAGTCATCGCAGCAGAACCTGCGCGCGGGCGACCTGAACGCGCTGCTCTCCACGCCCGGCGTGCAGTTCGTGGACGCCTCGGCCGAGCGCGTTTACCCCGACATGGCCTCGCTCTACCGCCGCACCGCCGCGCTGAGCGACATCTCACCCGAGAGCAGCTACCTGCTCGACATCTTCCGCGTACGCGGCGGCTCGCAGCATGACTGGTGCTTCCACGGACCGAGCGCGCCCGCGCCCTGGTTCGACCTGGCGATGGAGGGCGGCACGTTCGGCCCGACGCAGGAGCAGGGGACGCTCGCCGGGCCCAACGTGCCCTTCGGCGCGCAGCCGCCCGCAGCGGTGCACGGTGGCCTCCCGATGCGCCTGATGGGCGCAGAGGGCCTGCTGCCGGGCGAGGACTACCGCACGCTCTCCCAGCAGGGATGGGCGATCTGCGGTCAGTCGGTGCTGACGACGCTCCCGGGGGCGAGCGTTCGGCTGGAGACGGCGCCGCTGCCGGCCGGGCGAGGGCGCGTCTCCGCGCGCGTGTATGACTATGCCGAGGGCGCGAACGCCCTCAACGTGATCGCGGGCGGCGCGACGGCCACCCTCACCATGCCACCCGCCGATCAGGAGGGTTGGCGCTGGATCGAGGCGCCGATCGAGCTGCCCGAGGGCGTGACGGAGGTCACGCTCACCGCGCGCGAGGTCGGGCAGACCTACCTGCAGCTCGGCCAAGTCGTGTTCGTGGCTGACCCGGGCCTCGGACACCGGCGCGTGATCGGCGATGGCACCTCCGGCTACCAGGGGCTCTACAACGTGCGCCGCATGACCCCCGAGGGGCAGTGGCGGGCGTCGTGGCGCAAGGCCGACGAGGACGTAGGCCTCACGATGACGATGCCCGCGGGGATCGCCGGGGAGGTCATCGTCTGCGACGCCTCGCCCGAGATCCGCCCCGGCAACCCGGAGGAGATACAGTACGTGATCGGTCGGCGGACGCAGGCGAACGCGCAGACCGACGCGGGCGCGCAACTTGCCTCGACGTTCGTCGCGACCGCGGAGCCGCACCGTGGCGAGCCCGCCATCGAGCGCGTGGAGCTGCTGCCCGGCAGTGAGCCCGAGCGTGGCGTGGTGGGCGTGGCGGTGCATCGTGCGGGCGCGGTCGATCTCGTGCACAGCGCCCTCGCGCCCGAGCAGCGCGAGTGGAGCTTCGACGGCCGCACGCTCGCGGTCGATGGCGAGTACGCGCTGGTGACGCTCGATGACGCGGGCGTGGCGCGCGCGATGCTCGTCAACGGGACGAGCCTGCGCCTCGGCGACTTCGCGCTGGAGGGGCGGTCCGCACTGGAGGCGCCGATCGTGGCGGTCGATGTTGACGCAAACGCGATCACGATCGATGCCACCGTGCCCGACACGCAGGCGCTGGTCGGCCGCGTGGTGATGCTCGGCAATGACCTCCAGAGCGGCGCCTACACGGTCACGGAGGCCTCGGCGGTCGAGGGCGGCACGCGGCTGGGCTTCGGCGACGTGCTGATGATCGTCGGGATGGGCGCGGTCGCCGAGGCGGACGCGGCGACCGGCACGATCACCTCCGACCGCAACCTGCAGAGCCATCCGGTGACCGACGGCGGCCACCACGAGGGCCGCTGGCTCTTCAGCGAGGACCGCTCGCGCGGCCGGCGCATCAGCGCGGTGAAGAAGTGCACACTGACGCTGCAGGAGCCACCCGCGGACCTCGACGCACTCTTCAGCGATGCCGACGGCGACGGACGGAGGCTCTACTGGATCGTGGACGCCGGGCCGGGAGACACCTGCCGCATCCCGTCCGTTACATGGTATGATCGGGAGTGACGCCTGTGACCCACCGTGAGCGCATCGAGACCGCCTGGGAGCATCGTGAGCCCGACCGCGTGCCGATCGAGTTCCCGGTGAGCGCGCTTACACGCGAGGACCCGCGCTGCGAGCGCCTGGTGCGACTCGCCGATGAGCACGCCGACAACTTCGCGGGTGTCGCGGGCTACGACTGGGGCTTCCTCGGACACCCGGCCAGCCGCACGGAGCGGCTGCTGGAGGATGCCGGCGAATACGAGCGCATTGAGTGGACGATGCACACACCCGCGGGGGACTTCGTCGGCGTCATCCGCCGCCCGCGCTTCGAGACGGGGATCGACGACTACCACTGGGAGAAGCGCTACATCGAGGAGCCGGAAGACCTCCGGCGCATCCTCAGCGTTCCGCTGGAGCCGCGCGCGCCACTCAAGGCCGCGTTCGACCGGGGGATGATCGCCATCGGCGACAGCGCGGTTCCGTTGATCGGCCTGTTCCACCCGTTGGGCACGCTCGTGCGCTCCTCGAACATGGAAAACGCCTACTCGTGGTTCCGCGCCGAGCCCGACCTCATGCACCGCTACCTGCGCGTGATGAACGACTACGTGGTGGCGGCGGTGCATGCGATGGCCGACGAGGGGATCGTCGGCAACTTCATCAGCTACGCGCATGAGATGCTCATACCACCGTGGATGGGCCACGCGCTCTTCGACGAGTTCGTCTTCCCCTACGACAGCGCGGTCTACGGCGCGATCCACGAACGCGGCGGGCGCTTCCGCGCGCACTGCCACGGGAACTGCATGGGCTTCCTCGAGCGCTTCGCGGAGATGGGCATCGACTCGGTCGAGCCGCTGGAGCCGCCGCCCTACGCCGACTGCGACCTCGCGGAGGCCAAGCGCCTCGTTGGCGACCGGATGCTGCTCTCGGGCAACGTGCCCTCGCAGGCATTCGTGTTCATCGAGCCGGAGGAGGTCGAGGTGCTGGTGCGCGACGCCATCGAGGCAGCCGCAGCCGGTGGCGGCTTCACGCTGCGCCTGACCGGCGGTGGGGGCGGCCGCGGCTCCGAGCGCACCGCCGAACAGGGCGACCGCAACATCCGCTGCGCGGAGGCCTACTTCGACGCGGCGTTGAAGTACGGGTGGTACTGAGAGACGAGAAGCTTCTGGGGCATGCAGACCTGAACCCGGCAAACGGAGACGCGTCAATGCGCAGACCGCTACTTAGCATCGCACTGCTCGTGTTCGCGACGAGCACGGGTTTCTCCCAGATCAACCAGCAGATGATCGACCGCATCGCCGCCGGTGAAGTCACCGAGGCGAAGGCGTCGTGGTGGGGCTTCGACGAGCAGGACTCGACGGAGGCGCTGCAGGCCGCGATCAACTCGGGCGCGCCGAAGCTCATCGTCGAGAACATGGGCACGCCGTGGATCGTGCGTCCGATCGCTCTCGCGAGCAACCAGGAGATTGTCTTCGAGGAGGGCTGCGAGCTCCGCGCGAAGCGCGGGGAGTTCAAAGGGACCACCGATATCCTGCTGTCCGCGCGCAACGTGGAGAACCTTGTGCTGCGAGGGAACGGCGCGGTCCTGCGCATGTGGCGCGAGGACTACGCCGATCCCGCGCTCTATGAGAAGGGCGAATGGCGCCACTGCCTCTCGATCTGCGGCTGCACGAATGTCAGTGTTTCCGGCCTGGTGCTGCAGGACAGCGGCGGCGATGGCATCTACATCGGCGTCGGCTCGGGCGGGAGCACCAATCGCGACATCGCCATCAGGGACGTGGTCTGCGAACGGAACTACCGGCAGGGCATCTCGGTCATCAGCGCCGAGGGGCTGCTGATCGAGGACACCGTCATGCGCGACACGGCCGGCACGCCGCCGGAGGCGGGCATTGACTTCGAGCCGAACGGACCCGCGGAGCGGCTGGTCAACATCGTCATGCGCAACTGCCTGACCGAGAACAACGCGGGAAGCGGCTACAAGTTCGCGCTGCCGTATCTCAACGCGCAATCGGAGCCGATCTCCGTGCGCATCGAGGACTCCCGATCGGTGAACGACCAGGACTGCGCGGTGCAGATCGCAACCAACGGTACCACCGCCTCAGCGTGCCGCGGCCTGATCGAGTTCGTGGGCTGTGAGTTTGAGGGCGCGCCGCGGGGCGGTGTGTGGGTGGCCAAGCCCGCCGAGCAGGGCCTGCTGCGACTGATCGATTGCTCCATCAGCGAATGCGCGTTGGAGGAGCCCGAGCGGTCGCCGGTGACGATCAGCAGCCGCAGCGGCTACTTCGACCCGGTGGGCGGACTGGAGCTGCGCGGCCTCGTGGTGCGCGATCCGCTCGGACGCACGCCTTTGGGCGAATCCGGCGGTATGCCCGTCGGCAACGTCAGCGGCACGGTGATTGTGGTCGATGCGGACGGACAACGCTCGGAGGTCGCGCTTGCGGAGGAGCAATTGGCGCTCTGGATGCCGGCGGCTTCGCTGAAGCAGTTCCCGCTGATCGACATCGAGGGTATGGCGTTTGCGCCCGCGGACGCTCAAGCGCCCGCAACCGAACCGGTTAGCTGGCCGATCATTCGCGGCAGAGGGACGTACAAGCTCTGGGCCGCGCAGGGGGATACGGTGGACCTTCTGGTGCGCCAAATGCAGGTCGGCAACTACGGCGGCAGGCCGATGCCGGTAATAGTCACCGGCCCGGACGGCGAAGAGGTGTACAGAGGAGAGGTAGACTTCCAGGCGGAAGCCGCGATGAGCTTCGTCGCGCCGCAGGAGGGCACGTACACGATCGAGGCCAATGCCGGCGGGAACCGTTTCAGTGTGGCCGCATGCTCCCACCCGATCGGTGTCATCGGCGCGCACGGCACCATCCACCTGATACGATCCGCCTGCGCTCTGCAGGTGTATGTGCCCGCGGGCGTAACGCAGTTCGCGGTGCGCGTCGCAGGTGAAGGGCGTGGTGAGGGCGTGCGCGCCGCGCTGCTGGATCCCGCGGGTCAGGTCTTCGGCGAGCGCGACAATCAGGTGGGCACTCATCAGTTCGAGGTGACACTGGACGAGCCGTCCGAGGGGCAGGTGTGGACGCTCCGGCTCGCGGCGCCGTCGGCCGTCGCGTGGGAGGATCACTACGTTGACATACGCGGAGTGCCGCCGATCCTTACGCCGGTTGGGGTCACGCCCCTGATACCCGCGAATCGGTGATGCAGCATGAGTTCACAGTCGGGGAGGACCACATGATACGCTTTGCGGCGTCCGTCGTCGTACTCATGTCCGTTGCAGGACTCGCCATGGCCGATGTGAACCAGGCGATGATCGACCGCGTCGCCGCCGGTGAAGTCACCGAGGCGAAGGCGTCGTGGTGGGGCTTTGACGAGCAGGACGCCACCGAGGCGCTGCAGGCCGCGATCGACTCCGGCGTGCCGAAGCTCATCGTGGAGAACATGGGCACGCCGTGGATCGTGCGTCCGATCGCTCTCGCGAGCAACCAGGAGATCGTCTTCGAGGATGGCTGCGAGGTCCTCGCGAAGCGCGGTGAGTTCCATGCGCTCAACGCGGCTCTCTTCCGCGCACGGGGCGTGGAGAACCTGACGCTGCGCGGCGAGGGCGCCACGTGGCGGATGTGGCGTGAGGACTACGCGAACCAGGAGCTGTACGAGAAGGCCG
>JALGSW010000063.1 GCA_029821635.1 Candidatus Zipacnadia bacterium | reverse complement strand
AGCTCGCGCGCGATCTCCGCGATGCGCACGGGCTTGGGCCGCCAGTCGATGCTGATCGCCGCGAAGTGTTCGAGGCGCAGGAGCATGTCCGGGCGCTGCTCGAACGGCGCGAGGCCGTCCGAGCGCTCGTTCTTGCTGCACACCGCCAGCAGGATGCCGGCGCGGTGGTGGGCGAGCAGCCAGCGCTGCAGCTCGCGATGCGCCTCGCCGGGGAACTCGCCCGCGAGGGAGAGGCCCACGACGCCGTCCTCGCCGACGATGCCGCCCCAGAGCGTGTTGTCGAGGTCCACGACGATGCACTTGACCGGGCGCCTGCGGGTCGCGATGACGAACCTCGCGGCCTCACGCGCGATGGCGGCGATCGCCGGGCCGGAAAGGTCGATGCCCGCGTGATAGTGCAGCGCGGCGTCCCAGGCGGGTGCCCCGGCGCGCAGCAGCGCCGCAGTCTCGTCGAGCACATGCGCCCGCGTCTCGCTGCGCGCGTAAGAGGCCAGCTCGTCGCTGAAGGCGGCTGCGACCGCGCGGGCGCCGTCGGCCAGCTCGCCGTCCGCGATGCCCATCGCCGAGCGGTGCCACGGCGCGGGGAGGTGGATGACCGCCTGTCCGGCCGAGTGCTCCAGCCACCGCGCGACCAGCGCCACCAGCTCACGGGCAGCCGCGCGTGCGGCCTCCGGATCGCCTCCAGCGTAGCGCCAGCCGTCGAGCTCGGGCACGAGCGCCTCGGGCGCCACGCGCACGAAGATCACGTCCGCATCGAGGTCGCATTCGGCAAGCTCGCTGCGGAACTGTCCGAAGTCGCCGACGACCGTGCGCGGGACGATGCCCGCGGCGCGCGCGTGCGTCTCAGCGGCCTCCGCGAGCGGCTCGAGCGTCCCTGAGCCGGTCCACGCCACCTGTACGCGGGCGGCCTCGTCGGCGTCATCGGCGGGAAGCAACAGGCGCGCCCGGCGGCAGGCGCCGGTCAGCGAGGCGTAGTCGCCCGCGGCCACCGCCTCCTCCGCCACAGCGCGCGCGGCGGCCGTCGGATCGGCCTCCCAGTGCCGCCGCGACCGGGGCGTCAGGAGCAGCAGCGGATCGCGCTCCATCGCCGCCCGCAGGACGCGGTGGTAGTCCTCGACCGGCGCGCAGTGCACCTCCGCGGCACCCACGGTGGCGTGCCCGGAGAACGCCTGCGCGGCGATCAGTTCGTGCGCGGGCGCGAAGTCCTGCTCGGCTTCCGGGTCGAGGCTGCGGACGAAGTACTCGACCGTGACCTGCTCCTCGACGTCTGCGTGGCGCACGACGCCCTCGAAGCGCTTCCAGTAGCGGTAGGGGACCGCCAACTCCTGCTCGGGATAGTGATTGAGGGTCGCCTTGTCATAGCCGACGCCGACGGTGCAGATCTTCCCACCCGCGCCCAGGAGCCAGCCGAAGATGCTGTCCAGGCCGAAGGTGGTCTCAGGGCGCAACGCAGCGATCTCCTCGGCCAGCGGGCCGACAGCGACCACGGAGAAGACCGGGCAGGCACTGCGCAGGGCGGCGTAATCCGTGCGGAGGGTGTCCGCGGCCACGCCGACCTCGGAGGGCGATGCGTCCGGCTCAAAGACGCCTGTGCGGCAGAATGAGTACGTGAATGCGGGCAGGATCAGCGTGCCCTCGGGGCCGAGGACGTTCAGCAGCGCGTCGATGAGCGCGCGGTCGGGGCGGTCGGCGATGCCGAGGGCGGGCGTGGATGAGTGCACCATCGCGACGTCTCCGGCCCGCAGGCCCGAGGCGCGCAGTGCGTCGGCGATCTGCTCGACGGTGGGGGCGGAATCGGCCTCGGAAGCCGCGTCGTCGCCGGTGAGCCAGCGCTCAAGCGCGGGAAGGGAGGTCAGGCGGCCCATCTCAGCGGGCCCGAGCGGCCTGTCGAAGGTCTCCTCGACGAGGGTCATGAGGGCGACGTGGGCAAGCGAATCCCAGCCCGCGGGATCTCCGAGGTGGGCGTCATCGGGAATCGCGTCGGGCGTCAGGTCGCCGCAGACGCGCGCGATGAGGTCCTTGAGGCTGTTGCGGGTCGCTCGCATCCTCGGCGCTCACTCTCCGACGATCGAGTGGTGGCTGCCGGCCAGCGTGGCGATCCGGGCGGCAATCCGCTCGGTCGCCCGGCCGTCCCGCACGCCGAGGTGACGGTCGAGGAAGCGCTGCTGGCTCTCGATCAGCCGCCGGCGCGCCCCGGCGTCATGAAGCAGCCTGTCCAGCGTGGGGAGCATCTTCTCGGGCGAGTATACGCCCTCCGCCGCGCCCTCGTCAACGTAGGGGTACTGATCGGGGCCACCCGAGAGATTGACGGCCATCACGGGCGTTTGGAGCAGCGCGGCCTCGACGGCTGTCGTGGAGAAGCGCGTCACGAGCAGGTCCGATGCGGCGATGAGCGCGCGCAGCGGCAGCTCACCGTGGCGGATCAGGCGCACAGTCCCCGGCATGCGCGCCTCAAGCTCCTCGTAGCGCGGCAGGATCGCCCGCTCCTCCGGATGCGGCTTGATCGCCATCAGCGCCCCCGCCTGCGCGCAGGCTTCAGCGAGCAGCTCAAGCCACCAGCGCTGCTCGTTGGCCATCAAGCGCACTTCGACGGGCTGCGTGGTGACGACCACGAGGTGGTCGGGCGAGCCGAGCCGATCGGCCCGGATCGCGTCGGCCTCTGCGCGCAGCCCCGGCTCCTCGCGCAGGTCATCGTAGTCGCAGTGCCCGGTCTCGGTGAAGGTCGTGTGCGCGTCGGCGATGGCCGCGAGGAGCTCGCGCGTGTAGGCGTTGAAGACAATGACTTCGTCGAAGGGGAGCAGCGCGCCGGCCTTGAAGAACGGGCCGAACATGCCGTGCTGGAGCATGATCGTCGGGATGCCTCGGTGGCGCGCCTGAAAGACCGCGGGCGCGAGGACCGCGTTGTACGCGTTGAAGGCCACGAGTGCCCGCGGCTGAAGCTTGTCGAGTGCCGCCTGCCAAAGCCGAGCGTAGTAGAGCGAGCGCGGGAGGTCGCTAACCATCGTCCCGTGCAGCCTTCGCGTGAGAACATCCTGCAGCGGGGGCGGCAGGTCGCGGATGAGGCTGCACTCACGGAGGCGTTCGGCGGTCTCGGGGAACTGCCGGGCGATCGTCATCGCTTCAGCGACGCCTGCGGAGGCCATCGAAGGCGTCGTGAACGCGTAGAGGCTGCCGCGAGGCGTCTCACCGCCCGCGAGGCGGCCGGCCGGGCCATCGGGCGGCGTCTCGAGCGCCATCACGCGCAGGTCATGCTCGGCCTCCAACCGTGCGCCGATGCGGTCGATCAGCGGGATGGTCGTCGGTCCGGATGCCACGAAGAGCACGTCGGTGGGGCCCTGCCGGGCGCTCGCGTGCTGGTCTGTGGGCGCTGCCCGCAGGCCGCGGAAGTAGCGCAGCACCTGCAGGCCCCGGACGGCGGGCAGGATCAGGTCGCGGAAGATGCGCTTGAGGCTCGATGCGGTTCGCCGCACGGGCGCGTTGCATGCTTCGCCGACCGCCTCGGCCACCTCCGCAACCATCTGCCGCCCCGCCCACCACGCGTCGGTGGCGTCGAGCTCCCACGCCAGCACCTCGTCCGTCTCCAGCGCGGTCGCGTGGCGCGCGAGGAATGCATTGGCGGCGATCGGGCCGAGGGAGAACTTCGCAAAATTGTCGGCGTACGCGTCCCAGACGGAGTGTCCGAAGCCGGGCATCGGCTCGCCCAGCCAGGCGGGCAGCGCGGCGGCGATCTCCCGGGCCGCGGAGCGCACGTCGAGGTTGAAGGCCGGGAACAACGCCTGCAGCTCGGAGTAGCCCGGCCCGGCCATGAAGAGCGTCTCCTCGAACTTGTCCACCATGGGGAGAACGCGATCATCCGCTCGCAGGAGGGAATCGGGCACCGGCGGGTAGACGAGGGTGGAGTTGCGTACGATCAGGCGGCTCATCGGCAGTCCCACGACCCGATCTGCGGAGTCAGCGTCCGATGGTCACAGGCGAACACGCTCTGTCGCTGTGAATGGACGCCTGCCGGCAGCATGGTGTCATCATAGTGGCTATCGGCGCCGAAGGCAAGACCAGTCATTTCCGCGGGTGGTGTCTGGCCACGCAGGTAGGCAGCACTCGCCGTCGAAGCTATGCGCCGACTTGGACGCCTCGTTTCCCGCAGGGAGGGCGCGCTGATGCAGGGCCATGAGAAGCCGGGCAGGCTGCCGAAGTGGTTCGAGCAGGGACGCATCCGCTGGGCATGGGGTGGGTGGGAGCCGCCGGAGATGTATGTGCGCGCCGGAAGCCTCTCAGGCGGCGTCAACGGTCGGGCACTCTGGGCGCACCGCTGGTGGGACTACCTGCACTCCGAGGAGCACGTGCGCGAGATGGCGTCGATGGGGATCAACCTCATCACGACTCACTACTACAAGGGCTTCGGACTGCAGGCCGAGGCCTCGGAGATGGCCCGCACGCGCGAGCTGGTTGAGCTGTGCCACGCGCACGGCATCCACGTCCTCGGCTACTGCCAGCAGACCAGCGTCTACCCCGAAGCGATGCTCGACGAAGTCCCCGACCTGCGCGACCACGTGCAGCACGATCCGCAGGGCAATCTGCGCTACTACGGTGGCTCCGGCTACTTCCGCTGGCAGGGCGATCAGACCAGCGACACCTTCATCGGCTACCTCAAGCGGGTCATCACGCATGGCCTGACCGAGATCGGCCTCGATGGCGTCGAGTGGGACGGGACCGTCTGCAACTGCCACTGCGACCGCTGCAGGGCGGCCTTCCGCGACTACCTGCGCGAGCACTACTCCGGTCGCGAGCGCGAGCTCTTCGGCCTGCCGCACTTCGACCACGCGCTGACCCCGCCGCAGATCGCCGGGAATGACCCGATGTACCAGGCGTGGCTGCGCTTCCGCGTACAGACGATGGGCGACCGCCTCCGCGAGCTCTACGCGCACGCGAAGTCGGTGAAGGACGACGCGATCTTCGCCACCTACCCGCACACGCCGCAGTTCTCCAAGCGCGATCGCGACAGCACGATGCCGGCGGTCGCGGATTACATGGACCTCGCCACCTCCGAGACGCATGAGATGCCGCGCGTGGAGGAGGACGGGCGTCTCATCGGCTCCGTACGGCACCTCAAGCAGTGCTCGGCGATGGGCGTGCCGACCTTCGTGACCTCGTGGATCCTCTATCCGGGCGGCTACCGCGCGCCGGAGAACGCGCGGGAGGTGCAGCTCTCCATCGCCGAATCCGCGTGCTTCGGCGGCCATCCGTTCCCGGCCACCTGGGCGAACCGGCCGTGGGGGCGCGAGGGGAAGACGCTCTACCTCAGCCCCGAGCGCGGCCCCGCGCTGCGGCAGTACATGCGCTTCCTCGCCGATCACGAGGAGCTCTACGCGGGCTCGCGGTCGCTGGCGAACGTGGGAGTGCTCTACGCACGGCCATCGACGGACTACGACCGCGACGTGGCGCTCGCGCACCTGCAGGGCCTCGAACAGGTGCTGCTGCAGCATCAGATCACGTTCGAGGTGATCCTCGACGAGGAGGGCCTCGCGGCGGCCGACTACGCGCTGATCTGCGTGCCCAACCAGCGGCTGCTCAGCGACGAGGCCATCGCCCTGCTGCGCGCGCACCTCGACGCGGGCGGTTCGTTGCTGCTGACGGGCGAGCCGGGGCGCTTCGACGAGCACCACCGCGAGCGGCCCGTGGATGGCCTCGCGGACCTCGCCGATCATGAGCGCGTCACGTGGCTGGAGGACGGGCTCGAGCGCGCTCCTGAGGGCCCGGACGGCCGCGTGTCGCCGATCTACCCTTACCTGCCCGAGCACCACCAGGAGGTCGCCACGGCTGTGCTGCGCGCGATCCCCGGCGGGCTGCCGGCTGAGGTCGGGGCAGGGCACTACGTCGGCGTGGGCATCTACCGCACGGCCTCTGGCGGCGTGGCGGTGCACCTGCTCAACTACGCAAACGCCGAGCGCACGCGTGTGAACGTGCGCCTGGGGCCGGGGCTCATCACCGGCGGAGGCGCCGAGCTCATTACGCCCGACGAGGGCACGTCGCTCGAGGCTGTGCGCGACGGGACGTGGGACGTCGCCGACCTGGACACCTACGCGGTCGTGCTCTTCCAGGGCGAGTAGCGGCGCTCGGCGGTCCGCTCAGGGCGCGGCGGCCCCGTTGTTCACGCGAGTGATCTCTGCGAGCACGGCGTCAGGATCGAGCTGCACCCGCGCCGCGCCGGGCGCGTGCACGCGCGCCTCAACCATGCTCGGGATACACTTCACCGGTGCCGGGATCGCGGGCAGCTCCACGCGCGCGATCTCCCGCCCGTCGGCGCCGAGCGCTGAAAGGACGGCGCCCGCGGGCGAAGCGGCCGCGCCGATGTTGTGCACGGTCACGAGCAGGTCGTCACCATCGCGCCGGACATCGCGCTGGCTCAGGCCCAGGTCGGCGCGGGATCGCTCGTCCGCGCCGGGCTCCAGCAGCGTCGCCTCGATCACGGTGGTCGTGTGCGGTGGCAGCGTCAGCGCGACCGGCGTGTAGCGCCCGAGGATCAGCTCGCGCCGCTCCCCGGCGGTGTCCATCGCGCCGTCACCGTCAGCGTCAGGGCCGATCGTGACCTGCCAGCGGCCCGGCTGCACGCTCCACGTGCGCATGGTCGCGTCCAGCGGCTCGTCCGCGAAGGAATACGCCAGCACGCGGAGGCGCTCGGCAGTGCGCTCGACCACAAGCGGCGCCACGCTGTCGCCGATGCCCTCCCAGCTCACCGCGAAGTCCGGGTAGCTCGCGCGCACCTCGCCGCCACTGCCGCCCAGCGCCATGAAGGGCAGCAGGCGGTCGCCGGGGATGTACGCGCGGTCGGTGTAGGGCTCGGCCTCCGTGATGAGCCAGCGCATGCGCTCCATGTTGCGGCACTGCTCCTGCAGGCCCTCGACGAGGTAATCCATGTCGCCGCTCGCCCACCACGCCCAGTAGTACTGCAGCTCGGAGTACATCGAGGTCGGCGGCCACGAGTTCTCCTCGTCACTGCCATTGAGCGCGTGGTTCTGCTCGATGGTGGTGTCCGCCCAGGCGATGACACTTGCATCGCGCGCGGCGTCGCCAGAGACCATCCGCCACATCATCTCCGGCGCGCGCATCCCCTCCGGGTAGCGGAAGGGCGCGAGGAAGCGCTCATCGCCGGTCCAGTCCCACGCGCCGAGCAGCAGATCCTTCACCTGCGCGCGCCCGTCGTTCATGTATGCGCTGCGGTTCCAGCGATCGGTGTAGGGCGCGATCTCCCCGGTCTTCGCGAGCACGTCGTAGGGGATCGCGCCGACCGGCTTGTCCTTCTGCGTGCTCATCGCTGCCGCGAGCCAGCCGCCCGCCCACTCCGTCAGCCACCGCCGCGGCTGCTCGTTCGCGGAGTACCACGCCGCGTACAGCCCCGGCTTGGCCGCGTAGGCGGTGTGCACGTGGTCGAAGTCCCGGCCCTCGCTGTCGTCGATGGAGGTCGCGTTGAACATGTACGAGCGGAAGTGCCGGTGGCCCTGCTCGTTGATGAGCGTCCACCACTCCATGTGCTTGATCATCTGCATGCAGCGCTCGACGTAGAGCGGGTTGCCGTAGTCGATCAGCATCATCTGCGGCTGCGAGAGCGTGACGTATTCCGCGGCGTGCTCGGCGTCCATCGTGCGCGGGGAGTAGCCGCCATCGCCGACGATCCGCCAGATGCCCTCGGCGATGAGCGTGAGCGAAGCGCGCACCTTCGCGTCGCCGGTGACCAGCGGCAGGAACGCCCACTCGCAACTCAGCTCGGTGTCGTCCTCCCAGATGCCCCCGAGCTCACCGTTGGGGAGCTGGCGGTTGTCGATCCACCAGTGCACGATCTCGGTGTAGTCCTGCAGCAGCTTGCGCTGCCAGACCGCCCAGTCGGGCGCGTCGGCCGGTCCGGGGCGCTCCAGCTCAACGCGCTCGCGCGTGCGCAGCACGCGATGCTCGATCTTGCGCGCGGGCTCGTTGCCGGGGTCGAGCGCCAGCACTTCGCGCAGCAGGCGGACCAGCGCCATCTCCTCGCGCTTGCCCTTCGCACCGTCATAGACGTGCGCTTCGCTGCACTGTGCGTAGGCGCGACGGAGGATGCGCTCCAGGTCGGGGACGTACTCCGCCAGCGCCTGCTCGGGCGCAAGTTCCTTGACGCCGAGAGACGACTGCGCACAGTCGAGCGTCTCCGCGCGCAGCGGCGTCACGCGCAGCCAGAGGCGTTCGCCGGGACGGGCGATCGTGTCCGGGATGTCCACCGCCAGGCGCGCGACCGCGTGGTCGCCCTCGGGCGTGAGCGGCAGCACCGCGCGCAAGAGCGCTCGCAACGCGATGTTCGCGGGCGCGCTGTTGCCGACCGGGTAGCTGCCGGTCAGCCAGCGGTCGCCGAGGTGGATCGCGTTGATGTCACGGTCGCGCAGGTTCGGGCAGAGCACGGCGACCTCCACCGCGCGCCCCGGCTCAGCGCCCGTGAAGACGAGGCGAGCGTTGACCGCGTCGATCCCCGTCTGCGCCTCCGCGGCGGGGCCGAGCACCTCCAGCGTCTGCCCCGGTCGCAGGGCGATCTCGCCATCTTCCGCGCCGCCGAGGAGGGCGACCGCGGGCTCGGCGGCGCCGGTCGCGTGCGCGAGAAACTCCGCATAATCCTCGGGCACCGGCGCGGGCGCGAGGGGCTGCTCGGCTCCCACGGGCGGCGCATCGGCGAGGCGCTGGAAGAACTGCACCTCGTTGACGCTGATCGCCTCTTGCTCG
The DNA here is from genome assembly GCA_029821635.1 of Candidatus Zipacnadia bacterium. GTDB lineage: Bacteria > Armatimonadota > Zipacnadia > Zipacnadales > UBA5352 > UBA5352. Next base: position 15,443 of record JALGSW010000063.1, on the reverse strand, counting down.
GGCTGCTTGTGGATGCGCAGGCGCATCCGACGGGTGGTCACGGGCTCGAAGCTCGCCGCGATCAGGCTGCGCAGGTCGTTGCGCACCTCCGCGACCTGCCGCCACTCGCCGTCGATCTCGGCGAAGATTGTCGCGCGCGCGAGGGGGCTCGCGACGGTGTGCACCAGGCACAGGTCCACGCGCTCGGGACGGTGGAAGCTGAAGTCGAAGTCAACCTCGGAGCGCCGGTTGGGGCGCTCGGCGTAGGGGCTCATCGTGGCGAAGGTCTCGATCTTACCGTCGATCGGGTCGTCCATCGACCACGGGATGCGTACCACCGCGAAGGAGTCGCAGTCCGCGATGGAGATCGCGCGCATCGGCCCGGAGCAGGCTTCGATCGCCTCGGGGTCGATCGCCTCGAGGCGGCTGGTGCGCAGCAGGCTGAGGCCGTCGAAGTCGAACCAGTCGGTGGTCTCGTAGGGCCCGTCGATCACGAGGTGGATCTGCGCACAGCCCTCGGGGATGGCGATCAGGTGCGTGAACTCCGACCACTCCGCCCCCGCGGGGTGCTGGAAGTCCGTGTTGCCCGCGACCTTCGCGCCGTTGCCGTCGAGCCAGCGCACGAGCACGCGGCCGGACAGCGGCGGCTCGCCGGGCGGGCGGCGGGTGAAGCCGCGCAGCACATACATCTCACCCGGGCGCGTGACGATCTCCTGCCGCAGGCCGCTCTGGTAGCGGACGCGCACCGCATGCTCGCCCGCGAGCGCGTCCTCGCCCGTGAGCACCTGCAGGCCCTCATCGACCTGCCAGCCGACGGGCGTGCCGACGTCTGTGAGTTCCTCGAAGTCGGAGTTGCTCAGCGCGAGGTCCTGAGCGCGCACGGGCGCGGCCAGGATCAGTGAGGCAATGGTTGCGGCGAGCAGACGTGCGGTAGCGGAAGTCATGAGCGTCCTCCGCGGGCGTGGAGTGCTGTTGCGGGGCGCGGCGGGCGTCAGTCGCGCAGGTAGTACGCGAGCGTCTCAAGCTGGAGCGTGAGGTCCACGCTGCGGACCACGACGCCCTCCGGGACCTTGAGGTTGACGGGCGCGAAGTTCAGGATGCCCTTGATGCCCGCTTCGATCAGCGCGACCGCCACTTCCTGCGCGGACACACGCGGGACGGAGATGATTGCGAGGCTGACGTCATGGTCGGCGATGATCTCGCCGAGGCGATCGAAGGCCATGACCTCGTAGCCGCGAAGGCGGTGGCCGACCTTCGCGGGGTTGTTGTCGAAGACTGCGACGACGCGGAAGCCGCGGTTCTCAAAGCCGGGGTAGTTGATGAGCGCCGAGCCGAGCGCACCCGCCCCGACCACGACCACCTCAAGCTCCTCGTCGAGGCCCATCATGAGCTTGAGCGAGGCGAGCAGGTCCTTCGGGTGGTAGCCAACGCCGGGCTGGCCGAACTCGCCGAAGAATGAGAGGTCCTTGCGCACCTGGGCGGCATTGACGCCCGCAGCCTCCGCGATCTCAGCCGACGAGATGGTCCCATCATCGGTGCGCTCAAGGATGCGCAGGTATCTGCACAGCCGTAGAAGCGTGGGATCGGGAATCTGTGCGCGCGAGCGCGCCCTGTTGTCTGCCATCTCTCATGCCCTTTCGAGCGTCCTGCCGCGGCGCCGGTTCGACGCACCTCCAACTGCTGGCCCTGCCTGGGCAGTATTCCTCGCCATGGCAGGCAATACCTTCTTTCAACCCTCGCAAGCGTGGAGGGGGCGCTCATTCGCGTGGGGAAGTAATGCCTCACTTGCCGCGGATACCTCGGAGGTGGATGTCATGCGTCGGGCCCCTACCAGCGCCATCATCGTCGTGCTCTTCATGGCGGGCGTATCGGCGCTCGCCCAGCCGCTCGTCCCCGACGGGAATGAGGCTCAGGCATGGCGTCCCTGGGGCGATGAGGGCGACGCCGACGTCGCGCTTTCGCAGACCGACGAGCTGGCATCCGACGGCGCGCACAGCCTCCGCGTGGCGGTGACGCTTGGGCCCGGCGCTACGTTCTGGCCCGCACTGGGCTTCGACCTGCCGGCCGACGCCGCGTTGGGCGTGCCGATGCTGCGCGTGATGCTGCACGTCCCGGACAACGCCGGGGCGCTCCCGCCGGGCACGGTCAGCGTGACAGTATTGCAGGCCGATCGGCGCCTCAGTTCAGCGGTGCTCAATGACGCGGTCGCCGGTGAATGGAACGCGCTGGACGTGGGGCTCGCCGGGCTGGGCGACCTTGCGGACGGGCCCGTGCGCCTGAAGCTGGCGTTCCGCCCGGATCGTGAGGCCGCCGGGCCAGAGACCTTCGTCTTTCACATCGACGGACCGTTCCTCGCCGAACTCGAGGCAGGCGGTGGCCACGAGCCCTACGAGCAGGTCAGCGACCTGAACCTCGACACGCCCCTGACGCGCGGCGGCCGGCCGGTCGCGGCAATCGTCGCGCCGGATGATGGCCGCTACGCCGACGCGGTCGCCGCGATCCAGCAGGCGATCCGTGAGCGCGCGGGCTGCGAGCTGCCGGTGGTCAGCGGCGAGAGCCTGCCCGCGGAGGTGCTCGCCGGGCGCCCGGTGATCGCGCTGGGCAACATGGCGGCCTCGCCCTTCATGTATGAGTTCTACCGCGAGTACTACACATGGCTCGACCTCAAGTACCCCGGCCCCGGCGGATCGGTCGTGCGATCGGTGCACGACCCCTACGCAACCGGGCACAACGTGATCCTCGTCGGGGGGAGCGACGATGCGGGCGTGCTGGCGGCCGCGCGGAAGCTCGCGGCCATCCTGCCCGACGCTCGCGACCTCACCCTCGGCTGGCTGATGGAGATCGAGCTGGGGGAGGGGATGGAGCCGCCCGCCATCGGCGAGACCGTCTACGGCTGGCGCGACAGCCACCGCCAGCCGGCCGAGGGGGCGGCCGTCGGTTACGACCCGACGACGTACTTCGGCTGGAACCCGATCTCGACCCAGGCGGCGCTCTACTTCATGACGGGCGAGGAGCCGTACCTGCACGAGTTCGTGCGCCTCGCGCTTCCGGAGCCGGGCAACGTGCCGGAGGAGGTGCGCACCAGCGAGGCGTTCTACTCGATGGAGCATCCGCTGGTGGAGAACTATCACTACCGCGCACACGTGATGGACCTCGTCTGGGATCTGATCGAGGAGAGCCCGCTGCTCGACGACGCCACCCGGCTCGCGATCACCAACGAGCTGCGCGCCCATCAGGACTTCATCGACGCAGAGGACGATCTCGCCCCCACCACCGGTTCCAGCCGCCACGGCTCGTACGACCTGCTGTGCATCCACACCGGCTCGCGCTACTTCGCGAAGCACTACCCCGCGCCGCGCTGGAAGAAGCGGCTGGACAACTGCCGCCAGGCGTTCTCCTGGTGGACGAAGCATGCGACGTGGGGCGAGAACGACTCGCTCTTCTGGGTCAACACCTCCATCGAGCCGGTGCTGGAGTACTGGCACCTCGCCGACCCCGCAACCTACGTGAACTCCGGCATGGCCGCGACGATGATGCGCTCCCAGGAGATGCTGTGGACGGGGCAGACCTACGAGATGAACAACCGCTCGCAGACGCTGAGCCTCATGCACCGCGCGAGCTGGTTGCTTGCTGACGGGAGCTACGCCTGGCTCGTGCGCCAGGCGGGCTTCGACCTTGAGCGCTTCCGCATCGGGCAGTCGTGGTGGCCCGGCCCGCAGATCGAGGTGGCCGCGCCGACCGCCCCCATAGGGCGCGTCTCAGTGATGCCGCTGGCGAACCCGCTGGCTGAGCGCGTCCGCGCGCCGTTCAGCGGCGCCGAGGGCTATCAGTTCCTGAGCTACCGCACGGGCCTGGGCCCCGAGGACGGTTACTTTCTCCTCGACGGCCACGACGGCGGCGGGCGCAACCCGCACCATGTCTCATCGCTGAACTTCCTGCGGCTCACTGGCCGCAAGCTCTGCGAGGGCTACGAGAACATGGTCACGGTCCTGCGCGACGGGATGAGCGAGACCGCCGTCGCGAGGGCCGCGCGCCTTGATGGCTCCGTCGCGCTCGACGGCTACGCCTGGGTGCGCAGCACCGTCCCGAACGAAGCGTTCTCTTCGTGGCAGCGCGACCTGCTGTGGGCGGACGATCGCTTCGTGCTGGTCGCGGACAGCGTGACCGCGCGCGAGGAGGGCGAGTTCGAGGTCGCCTGCCGGTGGCGGCCGATGGGGCCGGGCATCCTCGGCCCCGAAGGGGTCTTCGGCGGGCAGAACTCGGGCGGGAGCCACGCCACCTACGTCTGCGCGCAGCCCGCGAGCATCGCCATCAGGGCGGGCACGCTGACCCAGCAGCGCAATGTGCGGCTCGTCGAGGGCGAGCGCCTCGGCTTCATCAACATCTGCTACGCCGAGGAGCAGGCGCGGGGGTTCCGCCTGCGGATGCTCCCGCTGGGGGAGAGCGCGGCGCTGATCACCGGCGATGAGCGTGGCCTCGTCTCGGTCGGCTCATTCGCCGACCAGGAGACTGGGCTGGCGGTCGAGGCGGAGGTCGCGCTCGTCACCGAGGACGCGGTGTGCCTGATGAACGCGACACGCTTCGCCTGCGCAGCCGGGGAGATCGCGAGCGAGCAGCCGATCTCGCTCGTCTGGCGGCTCGCGGAGGGCAGGCTGACCGTCGAGGGCGGTCCCGAACCGGCGCTGCCCGAAGCGGAGGCGACGCGCGCGGCCATCGGCGACGCGCTCAGTGCGCTGATTGAGCGCACACCCGTTCCGGCGACTCCCGAGCCGCCGCAGCTTGCCGCGCGCAACACGCTCGAACCGAGCCGGGAGATCGATCTCGGCGCGCCGGTCACGCACGTGATCGATGCGGGTGGGACGCTCTGGGCGGCCACCGAGCAGCCGGCGCTGCACCTCGTGGGTCCGGGGGGCGACGCGCCCGAGCGCACGATCGAGCTGCCTGCGAAGCTCAACGCGCTGGTCGCTGCGCCGCCGGACGCGCCGGGAGGTGTGCGCGTGATCGGGGGCGGCGACGATGACATGCTGCGCGCCTGGGATGCGCAGGGCGAGCTGCTGTGGGAGCGGCCATCGCACGTGTCGGATACCTTCAAGGTCGGCGACCGCTACCAGGCCCCGTGGTTCACGGACCCGGCGGTGAAGCCGGGCATCCTGTCGCTGATGATCGGTGACGTGACCGGGACCGGGAAGCCGGAGATCGTGGTCGGGCGGCCCAGCACCGTCGAGTACTGGTCGCTGGCGGGTGAGCTGCTGGCGCGCCTGCCGGTCCAGTGGGGTGATGTGCGCGAGTTGGCGCTCGTGCAACTCGATGGCGGTCCGCGGGTGCTGGCGGGGAAGCACGTGTCCGGGCACTCGAACGTCTCGGTCCTCGGGCCGGACCGAGCGCTCATCACCAACGTAGGCTTCGCGGGCATCAGGCGTGGGAGCACGCAGATGCAGGCATGGCTCCAATGGGGCATCGGGGCGGTGCTCGTCGCCGACCTTAATGGCGATGGATCGCAGGAGGTTGTGGTGGCGAACACGGGGCATTGGAATGACGTGCGCGCCTTCGACGCGGCGGGCCCCGAACCGCGCTGGCAGGTGGCCTTCGGAGCGGGCCGGCCGCAGGCACACTTCATCCGCGACGTGTTGGTCGGAGACTTCACCCCCGCTGAGGGGCTGGAGACCATCGCGGGCATGCAGAACGGTTGGGTGGTGTGCATCGCGGCCTCGGGCGAGGTGCTATGGTCGCGCAGGCTCGACGGCGGGGTGACGCGGCTCGCCGACGTGGCCGGCTCCGTGGTTGTGGCGGTGGACAGCGGAAGCGTGTACATGCTTGGAGATGACGGCGCGGTGGACACCATCTGGGCCACCGGAGGAGCCGTGCGGGACGTGGTCGTGAGCGGAGAGACTATCTTCGCGGGCGCGGCCGACGGGAAGCTGATGGCGCTGAAGCCGTGAGAAACACGCGGGGGAACGCAGACAGAATCGTGCAGAGAGGACGCTGAGCCATGCAGACGCGTATCTTCGGACGCACCGGGCTGGAGGTCTCCATCATCGGCTTCGGGGGCATCCCCATCCGCCGACCGGCGACCGACGAGGCCGTGGAGATCTACCGCCTCGGGATGGATCGCGGCATCACTTACTACGACGCCGCACGCGCCTACGTGCGCTGCGAGGAGCGCCTCGGCATGGCCCTCAAGGGCCGCAAGCGCGAGGACGTGGTCATCTGCTCGCGCGACCTCTCGCACACAAAAGAAGAGATGGCCGCCGCGATCGACACGAGCCTGCAGACGCTCGGCACGGACTACATTGACATCTACAAGTGCCATGAGCTGCACCAGCAGCAGGACCTCGACGAGTGCCTCGCGCCGGGCGGGGCCTTCGAGGCGCTCGACGAGGCCCGCGATGCCGGGAAGATACGCTTCATCGGCATGACAAGTCACAACCCCGACGTGGTCATGGCCGGGCTGGAGACCGGGCTGATGGACGCGATCCTCATCATGCTCAACTATGTGAACCGCCGCATGGTCGAGGACGTGCTGCCGCGCGCGCAGGCGGACAACGTCGGCGTCGCGGTCATGAAGCCGCTGGGAGGCTGCCTCCTGGCCGCGCACGCGGACCTGGCGCTGCGCTGGATCCTCTCGCAGGAGGGCGTGCATACGACGGTCCCGGGCATGTGGCGGCGCTTCGAGGTCGAGGCCAACGCGATGGTGGGGGAGAGCTTCGAGCCGCTCACCGAGGAGGAGCACACGGTCCTCGATGAGATGCAGGAGGCGAAGCTCCCGCAGTACTGCCGCCTGTGCTACCGCCACCACACCTGCCCGAAGGGCGTGGAGATCTCGCGGCTGATGATTATGGACCTGCTCTACCAGCGCCACGGAATCGAGGAGGCGCTCGAACGCGAGTGGGACCGCGACCTGCAGCGCGTCGAGGAGTGCTTCGACTGCGAGATGCAGGACGAGTGCCGGGCCTCGTGCGGCTTCGGCATCGACATTCCGGCGGTGCTGATCGGGCTCTACCGGCAGTTCTACCCGGCGCTTGCAAGCGCGCGGCAGAAGTCGGCGGAGTAGGAGACATCATGAGTGCGCCTGACCTCACCCCCCGGCCCCCTCTCCGTTCCGGAAGAGGGGGAGAACGACCATATGCGGTTGCCAACCCCCTCCGGAACGGAGGGGGTGCCCGAGCGCAGCGAGGGCGGGGGAGGTCAGGCGGGACGTGCGCGTGCGCATTGATGTCAGTGATGCTCATCGCCTTCCTGCTGACCTCCGCGCTCGCGCACGCCGCCAGCTTGCGGATCAACTGCGTACAAGGGGATCCGGTCGCCCACGGCGAGCTGCTGCGGAATGCAGTGGGGATGCTCGAGCCGGGCGATACGCTGATCATGGGTGGCGGCGTCTACGCGCTCAGTGAGCCGCTGGTGCTCACGCCCGCGCAGAGCGGCGTTGCCATCGCTGCGGCCGATGGCGCAGAGGTCGTCATCCGCGGCTCGCGCGGCGTCAGCGGCTGGCAGCCGTGGCGTGATGGCATCTACGTCGCCGACCTCGCCGCGCAGGGGCTCGTGGGCGCGCGCTTCCATCAGCTCTTCCTGCGCGGCGAGCGCCAGCACCTCGCACGCTACCCGAACTTCGCCCCGCAGCACCCGCGCACCGGCGGCTTCGTCTACGTCTGGGACCAGGGCGAGCGCCCCTCCGAGCAGTTCGTCTACGCCGAGGATGACCTGCCGCTCGGTGAGTGGGCGGACACCTCACAGGCCGAGGTCCACTCGATCTTCGGCTTCGGCTGGAACATCGCGATCACGCCCATCGTGGAGATCGACCGCGAGCGGCGCGTGATCACCACCGAGCGCCCGCGCCGGCCGTGGGAGCGCATGAACCGCTACTTCGTGCAGAACGTGCTCGGAGCGCTCGACGCGCCGGGTGAGTGGTTCCTCGACTTCGCGACCGATCGCCTCTACTTCATGCCACCCGGTGGCATCGCGCCCGCCGATGGCGACGTGACGGTGCCGGTCACGGACAGCGTCATCGAGCTGCGTGGCGCGCTGCCCTACCCGCACGAGTACCTGGTCGTCGGCTTCGGGAAAGGTCGCGAGGAGGCCTCGCTGCCCGACGGCGCGCCCGAACCGGGCCCGATCGAGCGCGTGATCCTGCGCGGCCTGACCGTCGGGGAGTGCCGGCAGGACGGGATCGTGCTGACCGGCGCGCGCGAGTGCAGCGTCGTCGGCTGCACGGTGCGCAACGTCGGCAACGTGGGCGTGAATCTCGGCGCGGTCGCCAACGCCGAGCGGGAGGTCGGCAACCCGCGCATCACGCCTGCCGAGGGCTTCTCCGGCGGCGTGGGAGGCGGCGGGCAGAACATCCTGTTCAACGATCCGTGCCTCGACTGCCGCGTCGTCGGCTGCGACGTCTCCGACTGCGGCGCCGACGGCATCTTCCTCTACGGTGACCGGAACGTGGCTGAGAACAACCACGTGAGCAACACCGGTCTCTACGACATGGATTGCGCCTGCGTGAACCTCTGGGGCGAGGCGAACGTGGCGCGGCGCAACACGCTCCACGACGCGCCGCGCAACGCAGTCTTCCTCAAGGGCGTGGACAACCTCGTCGAGCTCAATGACCTGCGCTGGACGATGCTGGAGACCTGCGACGGCGGCGCGATTCGCATGTGCCAGCGCAACCTCGCGCTGCGCGGCAACGTCATTCGGCACAACCGCATCCTCGACACCGTCGGCTACGGCTACCCGCGTGCGAGCCGGCTCTTCCAGTCGCCCTACTACTCGTGGGGCGTCTACCTCGACGACTTCACCTGCGGCACCACCATCGAGGGCAACATCATCGCGCGCGTCGGGCGCTCCGGCGTGATGGTGCATGGTGGCAGCGACAACACCGTGCGCGGCAACATCGTCGTGGACGCGCCCATCGCCGCGCTGGAGCAGGCGCCGATCCGCGATGACCCGATCGCAGGGAACCTGTTCGCCGGCAACGTGCTCGTGCATGACATCGAGGACGCGCTGGTCTACCGCAGCACGAAGTGGGTCGAGGGCTCGCTCTCCATCGCGCGCAACCTCGCCTGGACGTACGCGCGGCCGGCTGAGGTATCGCTCGGCTTCGGCGGCGAGGAGTTCGCCGACTGGGAGGCGTGGCTCGCGCATGGCCTCGACGAGGGCTCCGTCCTCGCGCCGCCGCAGTTCGCCGCGCCCGAGGCCGATGACTACCGCCTCGCGGACGGCTCGCCCGCATGGGGGCTGGGCTTCGAACGCATCCCGGTCGAGCAGATCGGCTGCTACGCGAGCGACGAGCGCGCATCGTGGCCGGTAGCCATGGACGCGGGCGTGGCGCGCGAGGAACCGGTCCTCTACGAGCAGCCCGCGCGGCCCGTGCGCGAGGACTTTGAGCTGGACCGCGTGGGCGCGATGCCGCGCCACGGCGACGCGATGGAGGATGGCGCGGGGCGCATCCGCGCGACTGACGAACTGGCCGCCGAGGGCGAGCGCAGCCTGAAGATCACCGACGCGCCGAACCTGAGGCAGATCTGGCTGCCGCGGATCTACTACCCGCTCGACCACCGGAGCGGTCGCGTGCGCGTCGCGTTCGACCTGCGGCTGAGCGCCGAAGCGCCGCCCGAGCTCTACGTTGACCCGCGCCAGTACTCGGAGACCGGCAAGGCGGAGTATTTCAGCGGCCCGCGGCTGAACATCGCCGCCGCCGGCACGCTGTCCGGGGCGGGCGGGGCGCTCGCGACGCTGCCGCTCGATTGGTGGGTGCGGCTGGAGCTGCTGCTGACGCTCGGCGCCGACGCGCCTGCGAGCACGCCGCTGACGATCACCGTGCAAGGCGAGGAGCCGGTGACGGTGGAGGTCCAGCACGTCTCGCCGCAGTTCCGCCGGCTCGAGCGCCTGGTCTTCGCCAGCACCACCGACGGGGACGCGGCGTGGTGGCTCGACAACGTGGTGGTTGAGGCGGTCGGCGACTGACGGGGCGAAGCGAACCTTCTGCGCGCGGGATACGCCATCTCCGGTGAGTGACATCATTCTGCCGCTGCGGAGGGGCATCCGTGGAGGAATTCGTGCGACGCGCCAGAGAGGGCGACCTTGCGGCCTTCGACCGGCTCGTCGAGCGCTACCAGGACGCAGTCTGCGGCGTGGCCTTCGGCATCGTCGGGAGCTTCGATGACGCCCAGGACATCGCGCAAGAGGCGTTTCTGCAGGCGTGGCGCGACCTGCGCGATCTCGCGGACCCCGCTCGCTTCCCCGCATGGCTCTACCGGATCGCCGCGAATCGGTCTCGCGACCACCTCCGTCGCAGGCGCGATGACACCCGCCCGGACACTCCCGATCTCCCCTCGCCGGACCCCGGCCCTGCCGACGAGGTCGCCCGTGCCGAGCTGCGTGCGTCCGTTCTCCAGGCGATGCGCGGGCTCTCCGAACCCCTGCGCGTCACGACCGCGCTCTTCTACATTGACGGATACTCGCTGGCTGAGGTCGCGGACTTCCTGGAGATCCCCGAGGGCACAGTCAAGCGCCGCCTGCATGACGCCCGCAAGCGGCTGAGGGAGGCCATGATGGACGAGATGGTGTCGCATGCGCTGCACGACGGCAAGCCCGGGCCGGAACTGCGCGCGCGTATAGCCGCCGAGCTGCGCGCCCGGCGAGATGCCTTCGATGACATGGCGAGCCGAACCGGTCATGAGGACAACACGCAGTGGGCGCGCTGGTGGATCGAGCGCCGGGTGGCGGACGTCCGGGCGAACGCCGCCCGGTACGACATCGAGGCCGACGAGGACCTGCCGCGGATGCTGCCCGAGTACCGGCAGTGCGAGACCTTCCGCGATGACTTCACCGACCTGCCGCGCCGATGGGGCATTCCCGCGGACCTCGACCTCGTGAGCATGCGCGACCTCTGCCGCGAAGTCGCGCTCGCGCCGCTGAGCCTGCTCCGCTGGGAGCGCGAGGGGCTGCCGGCGCTGCGCTACCACCCCTGGGTGCTCTACGACCGCCCGCGGGTGACCGCGTGGATCGAGGCGACGCGGCCCTCTCCGGTGCAGAGCGTGACGGCGGAGGACCTGCGGAGGCCGCTGCTGACGGTGCTGCGCGCGGTGGCAGAGGGCCTGGCGACGGCGGCGGAGGGCGTGACGCTCTACGAGACGCTGGAGACCGCGCACTTCTTCGGCCCGCGCGACCGCGTATGGGCTGCCGAGTGGGACGCGGCGCATGAGGGCGAGCTGCGGCAGAACGCGGCGCAGTACGCTCTCTCTCGCCCGGCGGACACGTGGCTCGGCTTGCCGCTTGAGGAGGATCGAGGGAACGTGCGCGAGATCCGCGATCTCTCGCGGCGGATCGGCGCCTCGCCGATCGAGATCGTGCGCTGGACGCGCGAGGGTATGCCATGCCTGCGGCGCAGCCCGCTGGTGCGCTGGGACATCCGGCACGTGACCGCGTGGTTGACTGAGCGCGGCATACTGCCTGAGCGCCGGACCGTCAAGGAGCTCGATCGGCTGGAGGTGTTTGCCTGCGAGGCGGTCGCGACCGGCGATGCCACGCCCGATGAGGCGCACGAGGCGCTGTCAGGGTGGGTCGGGGTAGTGTGAGGGGCGTGGGAGCGATCCGCCCGCCCGCACCACGGAACTGGAAACCAATGACTAGCAACTAACAACTAACAACTAACAACCGCCGTTCCCTGCCGTCCCCTGCCGTCACGCCTTCACTCCCGGCATCGCTTCCACGTCGCTCTCGCAGCCTTCGGTAGCGAGGTGGCGGGTGTCGTTCAGGCGCGTGATGGTGTGCTGGCCGAACTGGTTCTTCGTCAGGAGCGTGATCGACGCCGGATCGAGGTCGTACGAGATGCGCCCCCAGTCGTCGCGCCCCAGCTTCAGCCACCAGTGCACCACCGCGGTCGCCGAGAGCGTGTGCGTCACGATCACGGCCGTCTCCGCGCACGCCTCACGCATCCGCGCCATGCAGCCGGACACGCGCTCGTTCATCTGCCGCCAGTTCTCCGCGCCCGGATACGGCACGTAGTCCACCAGCGGCTGCGTTGGCGGGTTCTGTATCTTCAGCGCTTCCTCTACCGTCAGGTTCGCCGCGTCCCCGTTGTTGAACTCGCGCAGGTCGCCATCGAGGATCGGCTCGACGCCGAGCAGCCCACCGATGATGTGCGCGGTCTGGCTCGCGCGCGCCAGGTTCGATGAATGGAAGCTGAACTCCGCGCCCTCGAGCACTTCCTGCAGCCGCACGCCGGTCACGTACGCCTGCTTCTGCCCCAACGGGGTGAGGTGCGAATCGGTCCAGCCGCCCGTCAGGCCCTGCCCGGCGTGCTCGGCTTCGCCATGTCTGAGAAGGATGATGCGGTTCATGATGATGCCCTCCAGTCGGATGATCCAAGCAACAAACAACCGACGCATCCAAACGGCAGGATGCGTCGCTCCGAACGGCAACGATGCAGCTCAGCCCGCGTACTGCTCGACCAGCGGGACGTTCGCCAGCACTGGGTTGAGGTCTTCGAGCTTCGGGCGGCCCTTCTTGCGGTAGATGATCCCGATCGGGATCTCGTCGCCCCACGTCATCGCCAGGTCCAGCGCCGCGTGCATGTCCGTCGGGTCGTGATCGTCGCCGATGGGCCGCACGCGTTCGCGATACCACTTCGCGGTGTTGCGCTTGTTGAAGCTGGGGCAGGGCTGCAGGATGTCCAGCAGCGTGAAGCCGCCGTCGTGCTTCAACGCGGCCACCATCATCTCCTGCAGGTGCGCGCGATCGACCGCCAGTGAACGCGCCACGAACGGCGTCCCCTCGACGATCGCGATCGCCAGCGGATTGAAGGGCCGCAGCATTACGCCATGCGTCTGAATCGGCGTCTGCATCCCGCAGTCGGAGGTGGGGGAGGCCTGGCCCTTTGTCAGCCCGTAGACCTGGTTGTTGTGCACGAAGCACTTCACGCCGATGTTCCGGCGGATCGCGTGGATGAAGTGGTTGCCACCCTCACCGTACATGTCGCCGTCGCCTGAGGTGATGAGCACCTCCAGCCCATGGTTCGCCAGCTTGATCGCCGTTGCGGCCGGAAGCGCCCGGCCATGCAGGCCGTTGAAGACGTTCGCCCGCGTGTAGTGCGGCAGCTTCGCCGCCTGGCCGATCCCTGAGACCAGCACGAGCCTGTGCCGGTCGATGCCTGCTTCGTCGAGTGCGCTGTCCAGAGTCCGCAATATTGAGAAATTCCCGCAGCCCGGGCACCACGTCGGTGATTCTGAATGCAGTCTTCGCATCGTCTACCCCTCCACCCGATCGGCGATCTCCGCGGCTGTGAGCGGGAGGCCGTCGTAGCGCGTGAGCAGCTCGGCGTCGCCGAGGAGTTGCTGCTCGCGCAGGATCATGGCGAGCTGCCCCCACGCGTTCCCCTCGACGCAGACGACGCGCCCGCGGGAGCCGATCCGCTCGCGGACCGCGTCGCGGTCGAGCGGCCAGACCTGCGCGAAGTGCAGCATCGCGGCGCTGATCCCGCGCATGCGCAGGATGTCCACGGCCTCGCGACAGGGCAGGTAGGTCGAGCCCCAGCAGATCAGCAGCGTCTCGGCGCCATCGTCGTCGCGGTAGAGCTCGGGAGGCAGCGCCTCGGCGATCATCCCGTCGATCTTGCGCAGGCGCTTGTCCATCATCGCTTGGGCGATCTCCAGGTTCTCGGTGATGTGCCCCGTCTCGTCATGCTCGTCGGAGTCGAGCACCACGAAGGCGTCGCCACCGGGGATCGCGCGGGGGGAGACGCCGCTTTCGGTGATCTCGTAGCGCCGGTAGCCCTCGCCCGCGTCCGTCGCGATGCAGCGGTCAATCGGCCGCACGCTTCCGTCCAGCGGCTCCATGTTCAGGCTAAGGTCGGCGAGGTACTGATCGGTCATGAAGATGACGGGCGTCTGCCACCTGTGCGCGGTCTCCAGCGCGCGGCGCATCAGCTCGTGGCACTGGCGCGGGCTGCCGGGGGCGAAGATCGCGCGCGGGAACTCCCCGTGGCCGGTGCGCAGCGCGAAGAGCAGGTCGCCCTGTCCGGTGCGCGTGGGCAGGCCGGTCGCGGGGCCGGGCCGCTGCGCGAGGTAGATGACCACCGGCAGCTCGTGCATGCCCGCGAGCGAGATACCCTCGCTCATGAGCGCAAGTCCGCCGCCGGAGGTGGTGACGAGCGTCGGGACGCCCGCGTAGGTGGCGCCGCAGGCCATGTTGACCGCGGCGATCTCGTCCTCAGCCTGCTCGACCACGATCCCGTACTGCTCATCGTGCTGCGCCAGCCACGTGAAGACGCCGGTCGAGGGTGTCATCGGGTAGGCGCAGACGAACTTCACGCCCGAGACGGCCGCGGAGAGCGCCGTCGCCTCCATACCGTCGTAGACGGTGCGTGGCGCGCCCGCCGGCTCGGGGGCCTGCAGCGCGCCCGCGTGCTCAGAGGCCAGCTCAGCGCCGCGGTGGACGAGGTCGCGGTTCGTCTGCACGACCTCCTCGCCCTTCGCCTGAAAGACCTCGTCGAGGTAGCCGGTAAGCGGATCGAGGGGGTAGCCGAGGACGGTGAAGACCGCGCCACCTGCGACCGAGTTGGCCATGATCGCCTTGCCGCGCTGCTTTGCGGTGTCTGTGAAGGGGATCGCGACAGCGCCCTCGGCCTCGTTACCATCGTAGAGGATCAGGCCGCCCTCGGTGACCTCTTCCGCGAGCGTCGCCAGCGCCTCCGCGGTCAGCGCGACGAGCAGGTCGGCGTCCTCGCGGCTGGAGGTGATCGGGTAGTCGGCGATGCGCACATCCTGCCAGTTGAGGCCGCCGCGGATGCGGGACATGTAGCTCTGCGTGGAGAAGACCCAGAGCCCCATCGAGGCGAAGGCATCGACCAGCAGGTGGCCGGTGGTCTTGATGCCCTGCCCGGCCTCCCCGGCGATGCGTATGTTCAGGTCCATGGTCACACCCCTCCGGCGCGTCATGGTCGCTGCAAGAGCTTTCGACGCGGGAGGGTCGGGGCCTGCAGGGATGCGTCTGTGCGGGCTGTCGCGTCGCGCCGGGTGGATAAGGCTCGGCGCGCCCGCCGTCAGAACTGCGGGTAGCCCGACGGGAGGAAGTGCTCGACGTAGCGGTCGCGCGCGAAGCGGTCAGTCATGCCCGCGATGTAGTCGCACACCTGCCGCGCCCGCATCTGCGTGAAGCCCGGCACCGAGCCGATGTCCGCCGCGTAGGCGCGGTCGTCCTCCATGTAGAGCTCGAAGAGACGCTCAATGATCCCGTGGACTTTCTCACGCGCGGGGAGCAGCGGCGGGCCCAGGTAGATGCGCGTGAAGAGGAAGTCCTTCAGCTCGTCCATCGCCGAGGTCACGCGCTCGCTCATCGACAGCGTCGGCTGCCCGTCGCTGCGCGCGATCACGTCCTCGACCATCGTCCCCACGCGGTCGGAGTGCAGCTCGCCCAGCACCTCCACGCAGTGCGCGGGCACATCCTCCAGCACGAGCAGCCCCGAGCGCAGGCAGTCG
>JALGSW010000062.1 GCA_029821635.1 Candidatus Zipacnadia bacterium | reverse complement strand
ATTCGCGGCCGCGGTGAGCCGCGATGACATCCGCGACGGCGCCGAGGAGCTGGGCGTGGACCTCACCGAGCACATCGACTTCGTGATCGAGGCCATGCGCGGGATCAGCGACGAGCTGGGGCTGACCGCGTGATGAAGCGAGCGGGGCGCACAGTGATGACCGTGGCGTGCCTCGTGCTGCTGGCTACGTGGAGCCTCTACGCGCAGGAGGGAACGACGATGCAGCCGCAACCCGACGCCGCTGCCGATCCGGCGATGCAGACCGTGCCCGTGACCCTCAATCCGGGGCCGGATTACGGGCCCGACACGCGTGTCTTCCAGGGCGTTCCGGGCATCGAGCGCGCGCCGAACGGGCGCCTGTGGGCGACCTGGTACGGCGGAGGCCCCGGCGAGGGCCCGCTGAATTACGTCATGCTCACGACCAGCGGAGACGACGGCGCGACGTGGTCGGATCTGAAGCTCGTGATCGATCCGCCCGACCGCGTCCGCGCCTTCGATCCGTGCCTGTGGGTCGATCCGCTCGGCCGCATGTGGCTGTTCTGGGCGCAGGCGTGGCATCACTGGGACGGGCGCGGTGGCGTCTGGGCCATCGTCACGGAGAACCCGGGCGACGCTGATCCGCAGTGGTCCGAGCCGCGCCGACTCTGCGACGGCATCATGATGAACAAGCCGCTCGTACTCGCGCTCGCGGCCGCGGCCGCGACCGCGACCGGCGACTGGCTGCTGCCCGCGGCGGTCTGGGCAAACAAGACCAGCGCGGCGGTGGAGACGCCGCGCGAGTCCGCCGACGGCAGCCGCCCGAACGTGGTGGCCTCCACCGACCAGGGCGCGACGTGGAGCTACCGCGGCGGCGTGGACATCACCGGGCGAAGCTGCGACGAGCACATGCTCATCGAGCGCGCTGACAGCACCCTCTGGATGCTCCTGCGCACCACCTACGGCATTGGCGAGAGCGTCTCGCGCGATGGCGGGCGCACGTGGTCGGAGGGGCGGCAGTCGTGGATACCGCACGTGCCCGCGGCGCGCTTCTTCATCCGCCGCCTCGCGTCGGGCAACCTGCTGCTCGTGAAGCACTCGCCTCTCGACGGCCGGACGCGCTCGCACCTGACCGCCTACCTGTCTGACGACGACGGCCGCACCTGGCAGGGCGGATTCCTGCTCGACAATCGCACGGGCGTCTCCTACCCCGACGGGACGCAGGCCGAGGATGGCACGATCTACGTCATCTACGACTACTCGCGCCTCGGCAAGAAGCAGATCCTGATGGCGACCTTCACCGAGGAGGACGTGCTTGCGGGCGAGCCGACCTCCGACGCTGCGCGGAGGCGCGTGCTCGTCAACCAGGCGACGGGCGAGCCCGACGCGCGTGACGTGAAGCTCTCTGACAATGCCGATGGCGCGCCGCTTGTCCGCGAGCCCGCGGCGACGGTTGCGCTGGGCGAGGGCCAGCAGTGGGCGAAGCTGGCGCTCGGCGAGCGGCTCTTCACCGACCGCGACTACGAGGTCGAGGACCTGCCGGACGAGCTTGCCGGGGCGCGTTTCGCACGTGGGAGCATCCGCACGATCAGCGCGACCGTCGAGAGCGCGGGCGTGGTCTGGGTGCTCACGCCGCGGCCCGAGCGCAACGATGACACGCTCGAACTTGCGCTCATGCGTCAGGGATTCGAGCGCGTGCGGGTGCGGGAGTTCGTACTCTTCCGCGGCAGCCCCTCGAATGCGGTGACGCTGTTCCAGAAGCGCTGCGCGGCAGGCGAGAAGATCGAGCTTGGGATGTGGGGCGTGCTGGCGGTGCCGGCGGGCGGCGAGTGAGAACGACAGTCAGTCTTGCGAAGGAGATCGATATGACCGAATTCGGCCAGATCACCATGTCGCCGCGCGATGACATCGTCGCGGGGAGCATCGTTACGCTGACCTTTGAGTACACCGTGGGGGAGAGGGGCATCAAGGCGGGCGGGCAGCTTCGCCTCGCCACGCCCAACGACGCCTGGGAGTGGCCGCTGGTGCCCGAGCATCGCTTCATCCAGCAGGGCCACGAGCATAGCGGCTACGACGGCGGCTACGTCGGCTACGGGCGCAAGAACGTGCGCGTCGAGCTTGAGAGCGACACCGAGGCGTGGATCGACCTTGCCTCCGAGGAGCGCGCGATCCACTTCGTGCCGAACCGCGATGGTGGCGGCTGGGCGCACAACATCGTCGCGTACGTGCGCGGCGCCGACCTGCAGCCCGGCGACGTGGTGCGCATCATCTACGGCGACACCCTCTGGGGCGAGGATGGCGTGCAGGCCCAGAAGGTCTGCCCGACGCCCAAGGACCGCTTCCACGCCTACGTGGACGTCGAGGGCGACCGGGACTTCTTCGAGCTGCCGGGCGACGAGCTTCAGATCACGGTGGTCCCGACGCCTCCGGGGCAGATCAACGTAGTTGCGCCGGCGATCGTGCGGCCGGGCGAGGAGTTCCGCGTGAGGATCGCGGTCATGGACGAGTTCCGTAACCGCCCGGACCGCAACTTCGTGGGCGGGATGCGCCTCGCGAGCGAGCACCCGCGGGTCGCGCTGCCCGGCTCGGTGGAGTTCACCGAGGCCGACGCGAACGTACGCATAGTCGAGGGCGCGCACACGGATGTCGAGGGCGTGCACCGCGTGCTCGCCGACCGCGCGGATGGCGAGGGTTGGCGCTATGGCTCGAACCCGATCTGGGTCACCGAGCGCCCGATGAACATCTACTTCGGCGACCTGCACTGCCAGAGCAAGTATCACTCGGACTCGATCGGCACGCCCGCCGAGGGCTACGCCTACGGCCGCGACGTTGCGCTGCTCGACTTCATGGCGATCACGGACGCGGGCGGGCACCTCAAGGAGGACGGCTGGCCCGAGACACTGGAGGCCACCCGCGACTACTACGCGCCGGGCGAGTTCGTCACTCTCAAGGGCTTCGAGTACGGCGGCCACGCCGGGCGCGGGCATCACAATGTGATCTTCCGCGAGTGCGCGATCGAGCCGGTGCTGGAGGAGCTGCGCGGCGCCGACTACGAGACGTTCTTCCGCTACCTGCTCGAGCGCCCGGATGAGGTCATGGCGATCCCGCATCACACGAAGTCGTGGACTGAGTGGGACTGCTACGATCAGGAGATGGAGCCGCTGGTGGAGGTCTACTCCTGCTGGGGCTCGGGCGTCGAGCACGCCGATCCGCTGTGGGAGAAGTCGGAGAAGCCCGGCTCGGGCGTCTTCCGGGCGCTCGACCGCGGCTACCGCTTCGGCTTCATCGGCTGCGGCGACAGCCACTCGGGGATGCCGGGGCGCTCGTTCCCGCAGGACCGGCAGTGGTGTGTGATGCGCAAGAGCGGCTTCACGGGCGTCTACGCGCCGGAACTCACGCGTGAGGCGATCTACGACGCGCTGAAGGCCCGCCGGACCTACGCGACCACGGGCGTGCGCATGATCCTCGAGTTCAGCGTGAACGACAC
The DNA here is from genome assembly GCA_029821635.1 of Candidatus Zipacnadia bacterium. Classification (GTDB taxonomy): domain Bacteria; phylum Armatimonadota; class Zipacnadia; order Zipacnadales; family UBA5352; genus UBA5352. The sequence continues at coordinate 20,961 of JALGSW010000062.1, read as the reverse complement.
GCCGATGGGCGGGGAGCTTGAGTTGGATGATCCCGCGACCGCGCGCGTGATCCGCATCCACGCGATCGGCGAGAGCGAGATCGCGTACATGAAGATCGTGAAGAACAACGAGACGCTCTTCGTGCGGGACTGCTCGCGCGAGGAGGAGTACTTCGAGTACGTGGACACCGCGCCCGCGCAGGACGGGGACTGGTACTACGTGCGCGTGGTCCAGGACGACGAGGAAACGGCGTGGTCGAGCCCGGTCTGGGTGGGGACGGCAGCGAACGGCAGATAACGGCAGATAACAGCAGATAACAGCAGACAAAGGCAGAGAACGGCACGGCTTGGGGAGCCGTGCCGTTGTCGTTTTGGAGCGACGCATCCTGTCGTCTGGATGCGTCGGTCGTTCGTCGTCGGCGTGGGGCGTCCGCATCTGACCTCCCCCCCCTCTCCGTTCCGGCGAGGGGGGGGAGGAACGACGTGGCGGCCTACCCGTGGCACGGGCGTCCCGCCCGTGCGCCGTTGTCGTCAGCCGTTGTCGCTGTGGCCCCGGCGCCCCGCGGGGAGTTCGCGCTGTTCGCCCTCACGGCTATACTTGTCCAGCCGTGTCACATATGGGATTCCGTGGGACATTGTTTCGTGGGAAGCAGGAGTGTTCACTATGGCCCGGGAAATGTGAACACAGTCGCTGCGTGCCGGGCACTCTGACGGCCGAGACCGCAGCAGCGCCGAGGTCGTCGGGATGCCCCGGGGGCGGCACACGATCCCCTCTCCCGCGTGGCGGGAGAGCACGGAGGTGCGCGATGCTCCCTCGCTACCGCTGGCTGCTGGCCACCGTCCTGCTGATTGCCGCCGCCGCTGTCGCCTCGACCGTGTTCACCGGATGTGCCTCCTCGAGAGCCCCGGACACGAACTCGGTAGTTCACGGTCTCTGCTCGACGACCGCGGGGGCTCTCGTTACCGGTCAGACGGTGGACCTGCGCGCGAACGGCGCGACTTCCATGAGCATGGTCACGGACGCGGGTGGCCGCTACCAGTTCGACAACGTCGCAATCGGGGACTATGAGGTAGTGCCGCGGGGCTCCCCGCCGGGATTCGTGTGGAAACCCACGCAGGCGACCGCCATCGTCGACCGGACCAACCTGACGATCGAGGCGAACTTCGAGCTCATTCCCGGAGGACAGGGGATCGCCGGATTCCTCAGGACCGCCGACGGCAGTCCGGTCGCGGGTCACACCGTCAACCTGGCGCAGAAGCAGGGCGGGGGCGCGTCCACGGCGCAGCTCCCGCAGACGACCACCAGTGGCCCCGACGGCGCCTACGGGTTCGGCGGCATCCCCGCGGGTGACTACGTGGTGACCCCAGACCCGCCTGCAATCGGCGTGTTCTGGGACCCGCAGCAGCGCGATTTGACCGTGCCCGCGGGCCAGACAGTTGCGAACCAGGACTTCACGCTGCGACCGGTTGCGCCGCCCGCCGACTGCGGCGCCGACGCTGTCTGCGGTACGCTCATCGACCTCAACGGCGATCCGTTCCCGAACCACCCGGTGGACATGCTCAGCCATATCAATGGCTCCGTCATCGCGCAGGCGTTGAGCGGTGCCGACGGCGACTACGTCTTCCCCAATGTGCCGCCCGGCGAGTACCGCCTCGCCCCCGGCTGGGTGCAGCAGGGGCTGTTCTGGGCGCCGGAATTCCTCGACATCACCAAGAAGGATGGCGACCCGTTGCCCAATCAGGACTTCATGCAGACGGATATCCTGCCGGTTCAGCCCGGAGAGATCCTCGGCTTCGTCAAAAACGCGGAGGGGAATCCGGTCCCGCTCATCAACATGGAGCTTTGGCGATATGGCGAGGCCGTGGCGCAGGCGCAGAGCAGCCCTAACGGGGTCTACCGCTTCCCGTCCCTGCAGCCGGGCGACTACGAGGTCTGGGGCAACTACCCGCCGGCAGGTCTGTATTTCGATCCCTGGTCGCGCCAGGTGACGATGCTGCCGGACGGTTCAGGCGTCGAGAACGTCAACTTCGAGCTGCGGGCCGGCGGGCAATACACGGTCCGCGTACCGATCCACAACGAAACGGGCGGACCACTGGAAGGAGTAGAAGTGCTACTGCAAAACCCCGCGGCTGGCGGCTGGCAGAGTACTACTGGCCCGGAAGGGGTCGCCGTCTTCACGGATATCCCGTCGGGGGCGCTGACCGCGGCGGTTACCAGCCCGTCCGAGCAGCAGGGCTGGTACTGGAAGCCTGCCTGGCTGTGGGTGCATCTGGGCGATCAGGACGTGACGGCCGACCCGATTGTCGGACGCCAGACGCCCTGGGATTGACGGCGCACGGTTGCGCAAGGCTCTTCGTCAGTCGTTGACGTTGTGGCCCCTGCGCCCTCGCAGGGGGAGAGCGGCTACCTCACCCCCCTCGATCCCCCCTCTCCCTGGACGCTGCAGACGACGCAGCGTCAAGCGGGAGAGGGGGGAGGAACGGCACGGCGTGGGGAGCCGTGCCGTTGTCGTTCGTCGTAGTCGTTTGTAGGACAGGCTTCCAGCCTGTCGCCGTTCATGGCGTTCGGTGGCGACAACGGCGACGGGCAGGATGCCCGTCCTACAACGGATGACGGCTCAGAACAGCGGCACGTCCAGCTTCACTCCGCCCTGCTTGCCGGACTCGTGCGCGAGGACGCCGGGCAGGCAGAAGTCCATCGAGCGCGCTTCGTCGAAGGGCGCGGGGGTGCCGTCGATGGCGCTCGCCACGAACTCGTCCACCATCACCTGCAGGTGGTCGCGGCCGTCATCGCGCGCATGCCACTCCATCGGCAGGTCGCGCCAGCCCGGCTCGGCGTCCGTCGAGATCAGCACGCGCAGCGCCTGCGGGTCGCGGTAGTCCGTGTTGGTAACGCGCAGCGAACCCTCAGTGCCGTAGAGCGCCGCGCACCAGATGAACGGGTGGCTGAGCATGAAGCCGTTCGTGAGGTTGATCGTGCGCCCGCCCTCGGTCTCCAGCACCGCGGTCTCGAGCGGGAAGACCTCGACGCCCGCGATCTCGCGCCGCCCGCCGACGATCCCCGTCACGGTCGTGCAGCGGTCGCCCATCAGGTGCAGCAGCGGCCCGAGGGTGTGCGAGGCATACGCAAGCGGCGGGAGGTCGGTGAAGCGCCACGAGCGCGTGTGCGCCTCGGTCGCGTCCGAGAGCGGCCGCACCGGGCGGCAGTCGTGCGTATACTCGGCCATCGCGCCGATGATCTCGCCGAGCGCGCCCTCGCCGATCAGCGCCGCGAGCCGCCCGCACCAGCCCATGTAGATGTAGTCCTCGGCGAGCATGTAGCGCCGGTCGCGCTTGCGGGCCATCTCGACCACGCCGCGCGCCTCCTCGGCGGAGTAGACGTTGGGCGTTTCGCAGAGCACGTGCGCGCCCGCATCGAGCGCCGCGATTGACTGCGGCGCGTGCAGCGGCCCCGGCGTGATGATCGCGACGAGGTCGGGCTCGGCGCCCTCCAGCATCGCGTCGAAGTCCTCAAAGCCCTCGGCGTCCGGGTGCTCGGCGAGCTTCTCCGGTCGCGGGTCGCAGACCGCGACGACCTCGCAGTTCGGGTTCTCCTGCAGCCTCTGGACGAAGTTCGATCCGCGGTTAAGGCCTGCAACGGCGCAGCGCAGGGACATGGTGGGTCACCTCTCGACGACGGGAAACGGCGGGCCGGCGCAGCGGCTTCGGCACCACTCGCTGGCGCTCGTGATGCCTCACCCTCGCTTTGCTCGGGCGGCCCCTCCAAAGGCAACGGCGCGCGCCGCGCCCCTTCCCCCCTACACTCCGAACACCTTCCGCACGATCCAGTGCATCGCGCCCTCGGGCAGCCAGCAGATCGCGTGCGCGCAGGCCCAGTCCAGCGGTGTGCAGGTGTAGCGCAGGCGCGGGTTGCGGGCGCGCAGGACCTTGCGCACCGTGCGCGCCACCACCGCCGTCGGCTGCGCGTGGTCCTCGGAGCGCGCCCCCTTCGCCTTGAGGCGTGCGCGCAGGCTATCGTAGGCCGTCATCGGCTCGGCGGGTTTCGCGACGTTCTTGCGGAACTGCGACGTCGTCAGCCCCGGCTCGACCAGCGAGAGGTGGATGCCGAACTGCGCCAACTCGAAGTGCATCGCCTGCGAGTAGCCCTCCAGCGCGTGCTTGCTGGCGGCGTAGTGCGCGCCCTCCGGGGGGGCGATCAGGCCTACGAGCGACGAGATGTTAACGATCCGCCCGCCGCCCTGCTCGCGCATGATCGGCAGCACCGCCCGGCACATGCGGTGCACGCCGAGGTAGTTGGCGTCGAACTGCGCGCGGATCTCGTCGATCGTCGGCTCCTCGGCGAATGCGCTCAGGCCGTAGCCCGCGTTGTTCACGAGCGCGTCGATGCGGCCCGTGCGCTCCATGACTCCATCCACGCAGGCGCGCACGGAGGCGTCTTCGGTCACGTCAAGCTCGATCATCTCCCACCCGTGGGTGGAGTAGTTCTCGGGCTCGCGCGAGGTGCCGAAGACGGTCCAGCCATCCTGTGCGAGCATCTCCGCCATCGCGTGGCCGAGGCCCATCGATGCGCCGGTGATGAGGATGACCTTGCTGTCCGCCGCGCCGGTCACTGAAGTATCAGCCACCCGCGCGACTCGAGGTCGCCGTTCGCGTTGAAGGTCGGGAACCAGTTCGAGATCTCCAGGTACTTGCGGTTGCCGATGACATTGCGCACGAAGTTCATCTTCAGCAGCGTGGTCTGGGATGCGTCCACGCCTATCTCAGCCAGCGGCACGGAGAACTCGACCGTGTAGCCCTCGCCGGGCGTGCGCACGGCCGTGGCCTCGATGTCCCCGGTCCACTCAGCGTCATTGCCCAGCATGTCGAAGATGTTCGGCTGCTCCTGCGAGTTGAGGATGACCTGGAAGTACTCCGCCGGGTCGGTGGCGTCCGGGGAGTTGAGCAGCAGCTCCACCGAATCGTCCGACCAGACGCGTCCGTCGCGGCCGCTGGAGGTCACGTAGTAGTCGTCCTTCGTCTGCAGGCAGCGCGCGGCCACATACAGCCGCTTGCCGTCGTGCAGCATGCGGAAGGTCGTCTCGAACTGCGCCGGCGTCCCCTTCTGCAGGACGAAGAAGCTGCCGTAGCTCGGCACGGTCGCGTCGCCGACGCTCTGCCAGACGGCGTCGGAGAGGTCGCCGTCGATTGTCGGCGCGATGCCGGTGCGCAGCGCCATCGCCACGCGCCCGGCCGAGAACGAGACGTCATCGAGCAGCGCCTTCTCGTCCGGAGACAGCTCTCGTCCGCCGAGTGCCTCGCGCGCCACGCCGGTCAGCTCGCCCTGGATGCGCTCGGGCGTGAGCACGCCTGCCTCACGCGCGCGGGCCACCGCCGCTTCGGAGAGCGTCCCGGCCAGCAGCGACTTCGCGAGCGTGGACGGGCCGTGGAGGCCCTCGCTCGGCTCGGTGACCTGCCACGGCTCAATGCCCGCCCAGCGCTGGTAGAGCGGCAGGTCCCACTCGGGGCCGGTGACCTGCGCGAGCGCGCTGAGGGCCTCGCCGATCGTGGCAAGGCTGTCCGCGCGGGGGAGGGCCTCCTCGGCGGCGTGGTAGCGCGCGGCGAGGATGCGCGTGACGCCGAAGCTGTCGGCGAAGTAGTGCACGCGGGCGCGCGTCGCATCGGTCGTGCAGGCTTCGAGGGCCGCGTCGAGCAGCCCCTGCGCGCGGTCGATCTCCTCCTGCGGCCAGCGCAGGAACTGGTCGGAATTGCGGAAGAAGTAGTACTGATCCCTCCCGGTCTCCGGGTTGGTGACCGCAACGCGCTTGCGGCCGAGATCCTCGCACAGCGCCACGTACTCGCCCATCGGCCCGGCGGCCTCGGCGAAGAAGCCGGTCACGAAGTCATCGTTGAGCGCCTGCCAGTCGCGCGTCGGGTCCCAGAGGAGCTTGCTGAACACCCAGACCTTCCAGCCATCGAGGCCCCAGTTCGGGTAGACCTCGGAGTAGACCGCGCGGGCACCGTTGTCATACGCATGGCGCAGGCCGCGCGCCAGGTGCTCGCCGGCCGGAACCGGGATCGAGTAGCCGCTGCCGAAGTACCACTCATACACGCCCATCTGCCGGCTGATGCGGCCCCACGTCTCCACGTTGCTCAGGCGCTCGGCGGTGGCTTCCTCGTCGCGGAAGACCGACGGGTAGGTCACGTAGAAGGGCATGATCGTCGGCGCGATCTCCAGCCCCTCATACGGGGTCTTCGAGTAGGAGTAGGCCAGCGTGCCGATGATCTTGTCCGGGTGCGTCTTCGCGACCTCATTGGCGATGCGGTTGGCGAACTGCCAGAACAGGCGCGAGCGGTTCTCCTGCTCGTCGCCTTCGCCGCCCACGTTCTCCGAGAGCGCGAGGCAGTCGGGGCAGTTGCAGTAGCCGCCACCATCGTTGGGCGCGATGGAGACTGAGTTCAGCTCCGGGTTGGCGTCGAACTGCGCGTTGATGTTCGCGACGATCTGCGCGATCCCGCCCTCGCTGGTCATGCAGGGCTGCCAGCCGGAAGAGGAGTTGCGATTCGGCGGCCGGCGCACGCCGTCGATCATCGGGAACCAGTCGGGGTGCTCGGCGCCGTAGACCTCCGGGTTGAGCAGCCGCCAGAGGTTGTGGTGGAACTGGTAGCGCCCGCGGACGCGGTTGCGGTTCTCCCACTCGACCGAGATCGGCCGGCCGGAGACGCCGCGCAGGTTGGCGGTGTGGATGCCGGAGAACTTGCGCATCAGGAACGCGGGCTCCTGCACGTCATCGAGCGCGTCGAAACGAAGCGTCTCGCGCGCGGGGATGACCTCCCCGATCTCGCCCGGCAGGTACCAGCGCGCGCCGCACTGGTCCTCGAGGAACGCGTAGACCGCGAACTCGGTCGAGTGCGGCTTCGGGCCCGCGAGCACGAGGTCGCCGTCCATGCCGCGGACGATGAAGCCGTCCTCATCGAGTGCGGCGATCTCGTCGCCGAACGCGGCCTCAACGGCCTGCGTGCGGCCGATGTGGATGGTGTGGCCTATCTCGGGCACGCCCGCGACCCACGACTGCTCGCCGGCGGCGACGTCGTAGGCGCGGTAGCGCTCCTCGCCCTCGGTCATCACGTCGAGGCCGCGGCCGGTCATCTTCGCGATGACGCGCGCGAGTTCGTTGGCGGCGAGGAGGCTTCCGGCCTGCTCACCGGGCGCGACGAGGATCGTTGCCTTCGCGCCGCCATCGACGATGACGGCGGAGCTATCCTGCGCGAAGGCGGGGGCGAGGCAGATGAACGCGGCAGCCATGATTGCCGGGAGTCTCATTTGGGGACCTCTCTGGTTGCGGAGATCGTTGTTGTATATGACTCGTAGGGCAGACCGCTTCCTCGCGACAGCGGCGGATACCTTCGAGCGTCACGCCGTAGCTCGCCATTCTGTCAGTCGGGGGTAACGTATCGTGGCACGCAAGAGCATTCCCGTCGGTGCCCTGATTGTCTTCGTCGTGCTTGCCCTGATCGTCGCGGGAAAGTGGTTCCGAGCAGTCAGTCGGAGCCGCAGCGCTCGTGTGGAAAACGCGTGCCTGAGCAACACGAAGCGGCTCTCGATGGCCATGCGGGCATACGCGCTCGACCACGGCGAACGCTTCCCTGCCGCGGCCACCTGGTGTGACGACATCACGCCGTATCTCCACAGCGAACAGGCCTTGATATGCCCGCTGGCGCGTGGCGCCCGTGCCAGCTACGCGATGAACCAGCGGATGAGCCATACGCACGTTGGTGGCATCGGGACGGAGGGCGGCCCGGGGGAGCAGCCTGAGACCGTCGTCGATCCCGTCACAGAAGAGGCTGTCGACGCGGCCCGTGTAGTGGTGCTCTTCGACGGCCCGGAGGGCTGGAACCTGGCCGGAGGGCCCGAAGCAGTGCGGTACCGCCACAATGACGGCGCGTACTTCGGCTTCGCGGACGGTCACGTCAAGTGGGGCCGCAGGGACCGCGCCGATCAATGCCGTTGGCCTCAGGTAGTGCCATCGGCGCAGCCCTGAGCCGGCCCGGCAGGATCAGTCATCCAGCCCCAGCAGTCTGATCGCGTTCTCGCGGGCGACCTTGTTGAAGACTTCCTCGCTGATCTTGCCGCTGTCGCGCCAGTCGATCAGCAGCCCGCTCATCGGCAGCGGTTGGGTCGGGCTGCACAGGTCCGTGCCGTAGAGTAGCCGGTCCTGGAACTCCGTCACGAACTTCGGCCCGTAGTCGGGGTCGCGCGACAGCGCGTTGTGCGGCGTGGCGTCCGAGAGGTCGCCGTAGAGGTTCTCATAGCGGCGCATGAGCTTCGGCACCACGCCCTCCTCGCGGATCGGGCCGCTCGGGAGGATGCCGACCTGGTGGCCGCGCGCGCCGAAGATGATCGCGCGCTCACCGGGCGTCTCCAACCGCGCTATCTCCGCCCAGAACGTCGGCCCGTGGCCGAAGATGATGAGCTTCGGGAAGCTCTGCAGCGAGTGCTCGAGCTGCGGCAGGCCCGGGTCATCGTAGAGGCCGAAGTCGCCGCCGACCTGGTCGGAGCCGTCGAAGGTGACCGGCAGGCCGACGTCCTCCGCGTGCTTGAAGAGGTTCTGCACGAACGGGTCCATCATCGGCACGTTGAGCATGACCTCGCCGAGGCCCTTGCAGCCCGCGTCCTTGTAGTGCGCGAGCACCTTGCCGAGCGGCGCGGCGGGGGAGTTGGTCAGCAGCCGCGGGTCCACGTTGCACCAGGGGATGATGCGATCCGGGTACTGCTGCGCCATCTCCAGGATGTCCTCGTTCGCCTGCGGGAAGTAGATCTCCGGGCTGACGATGGGCAGGACGCAGCCGCGCTCGATGCCCTCCTCGTCATAGCGCGCGATCAGCTCGTCCGGCGTGCAGAAGTTGCACAACGCCGGCGGCTTGATCCGATACGCATGGGTGTGGATGTCGATGAACATGGTCGGCCTCCAAACGGTGTCAGTAAGTCGTTCTCCCCCTCTCCCGCTTGCGTCATTGTCGTGTATGACGCCAGGGAGAGGGGGGCGGGGGGTGAGGCGCCGTTGCAGTCACCGCCGCTCCCACAGCCTCTGCAGCACATCCCTCGCGGTCTGCTCGTAGATCGCGTGCCACGTCTTGTCGAGCAGGCACTCAGTGGTCTCGTAGCCCTCCAGCGCGAAATCCTCTTCCGGTGCGCCGTAGTGGCAGTAGCCGTTCGAGAACGGCGAGATGAAGGTCCACGGGTGCGGTGAGGCGGCCTTCAGGTTCAGGCCGACCTGCACCAGCAGCTCCGCGGGCGAAGTGACCAGCGCGACGTCGCCGATGCGCAGGCCCATGACCTCGGCCTCCAGCGTGTCCTCGCCGGACTCGTCGTTGAGCGCCTTGTGATGCTGCAGCGTGCCGATGTTGCTCTGCAGGCGCGCGAGCTTCTCCATCGCGCGGATGTTGCTCATGTACTTGTCGAGGTTCTTCCGGTTCATCTCATCGAGCAGCGTGAACTCCTCACTGCCGCGCGCCTCGGCCTGCATGTAGCGCCACGCGTAGTCGGCGGGCCACTCCGGGTTGAGCTGGTACTTGAGGAACAGCGGCAGGAACGCGCGGAAGTTCAGCGTCATGCCGACCATCGAGCGCAGCAACCGGCGCTGCTCCTCCTCAAGCTCGGCGATGCGTTCATCGCTGTCCTTGCGGCGCGGGAGCCGGATCGTCTCGGCGACCACGTCGAGCGTCGCGTTGCCGGTCTCGATGCCGGGCGCGATGCCGCGCAGCGCGGCGAGGGTGCTCTGAGCGAGCATCCTGCCCATCGGCGAGGAGTCGCGCGGGTGATCGAAGTCCTTGTAGCTGACCTCGGTCACATCGCCGCCGGTGCCCTGGATGAAGAGCGCCATCGCGTCGCCGCCGAGGCCGCCCTCGATGACCTCGGAGGCGAAGCCGGGGAAGTTCGCGGTCACGTAGTGGCCCGGCACGCCGACCAGTGGATGGCAGGCGTAGTTGTAGACGACGGCCAGCGGGCTGCCGTCGGCGCGGTCCACGCGGATGATGCCGATCTCCGGGTCGATGGGCCCGAGGCCCGCGACCTCGTCGTCGGGCGGGCAGGGGTTGGCCTGGCGGATCGTCCAGCCGCCACCGTCGGTGGTGCGGAGGGTGCGGTTGATGATCCAGCGGTCCTCATGGCCCACGCCCGCGCCGATGGTGACCTCCTCGAGGTTCTCGGCGGCCCGGTGGACGGCGTCGAAGGTGCGCTTAAGCTGCTCGTCGTGCTCCACCAGCATCGGGCCGGGCGTGTGGGTGTGCGAGGCATTGACGAGCACGTGCGCGCCCGGGATGCCGAGTTCGCTCTCGATGCGCGCGCGCAGCTCCGGCAGCCATTCGTCGCTGATGTCGCAGATGCCGCCGATGGCGACCGCGTCCATCGCGATGATCGCGACGCGGGTGGCGCCGTCGTCGAGCACGAGCGCCTTCGCGAACAGTGGGTCGGCGACAGTCATGGATGGGTCGGTTGTGGTGATATCGCTCTTCGCAACGCCTGCGCGTAGTGGGCTCATGAAGATGCATCCTCCCTTGTTGTAGTGCGGTCGTGAAGTCGTTTGTCGTCGGAGGGGCCGCCGCGCGAAGCGCGGTCGGGTCTGTGCGAGCGCAGCGAGCACAGACCCGAGCCGCCGTGCCGGCCCGCTGTTCCCACCCTCATCCCAACCGGCTCAGATCGTACTCGCACGCGGTCTCGTAGAACGCGAGCAGGTTGTCGAGCGGCGTGTCGTACTGCACCGCGTTCGAGGGCGCGAGGATCAGGCCGCCGTTGTACGCGCAGCCCTCGATCAGATCGGTCACGTGCTTGCGCACATCCGCGACTGTGCCGAAGGGCAGGACCTGCTGGATCGAGCCGCAGCCATCCATCGTGATGACATCGCCCCAGCGGCGCTTGACCTCGAACGGGTCCATGCACTCCGGCTGGATCGGGTTGATGACATCGAAGCCGATCTCGATCAGGTCGTCCATGATCTCCATCAAGTTCCCGTCCGAGTGTATAAAGATGTGCAGGTCCGGGTTGATATCCCTGCCGACCTTTATCAGCTTCGCGAGCCGGGGTTTGTCCAACTCCCGCCACGAGGCCACCGACATGAGCAGCCGATCCTGCATGGCGATGTCGCCGCCGATGCTGAACTGATCGACCCCGGCGGTGGCGACCCGCCGCATGATCTCCTCCCACGTCTCGTAGATGCGATCGTAGAGCGCGTTCTTGAAGTCCTTCCCGATGAGGTAGTCCATGAGGTTCTGCTGCATGCCGCGCAGGCGCCAGCAGGTCTTGTAGGGCTGCTCGACGCCCGAGGAGACCCAGAAGCCCCGCGCCTTGAGGTCGGCGACCTTGTTCGGAAGCTCCGGGTCGTCGATCAGCCGGTCGGGGCCGGGGAAGTCGTAGGCGTCGAGGTCGGCGATGGTCGCGTCCTCGAGCGGGCCGGAGATGTACTCGACGTACTTGCCGCCCGCGCCGACGCGCTGGAGCGTGCCCCAGTGGTCCTCGTAGGTCACATCATCGTGCCAGATGAAGGCGCCGCCACCTCCCGGCCAGTCGCCGGGGCGGACCTCCTTGTCCTCGCGCGCCTGCCACTCCGGCCAACTGATGCCCACGCCCGCGCCGCCCCAGCCCTCGACGCCGAGCTGCACGAGCACCGCGTTCCAGTCCTCGGTCTTGAAGTGCGCCAGCAGCTCGCGGCGGACCTCATCGCGCGGCGAGAGCTTGAGCGGCACGCGGTCGGCCAGTTCGTGATTGACGGTCTTCACGATGCGCTCGCGTGGGTTCATTGTTCGGTGGCGACCTCCTGGGCGGCGGCCCGTCATCGCGCGCGGCGGGCGTAGGTTGACCTCCGAACGCACGGTTTCCTTCCTGCGCGCGAAGGAGGGAGCGCGGGCTTCGCCGGACAAGTACCCCTTGCCCCGCCAGCAGCAGTCCGGGAGGTCAGCGATGAGAACGATCCTGCGTGCGTTGATCGGCACTATCGTCTGTGCAGGCGCCTGTGTCGCGCAGACCGGCTACCCGCTCGTGGGCGAGCCGACCTCGCTCGCGGAGGGCGAAGTGCGCGTGACGGCCGCCGAGGACTGGGCGGGCTCGGTCGAGGTGCCGCAGGCTGCGGCCGATCAGCGCATCGTGCTGCACATGGACGCGCGGCTGGACTCGGGCCCCGGTGGCGGCGGCTGCAACTGGGTGCTGCAGGTACGGCTCAACGATCGGTTGCTCGACGAAGCCGTCCGCTCGCCGCGGCTCATCAACAAGCCGCCGGACTTCGACCTGCTCGGCACCGACTTCCACTTCGATTGGTACGCGCGCCATCACCAGGCGTGGATGACGCTTTTCTGCGGCGACTGGCAGCTTGACATGACCGACGCCGAGGACGACTTCGGCTTCCTGTGGGACGTCACGCAGCTCGTGGAGCCGGGCGAGCCGCTGCAAGTGCGCCTCGTCTACGCGCAGAAGAACCTGCCGAACGTCATGGGCAAGGACGCGCCCGTCTTTGTGCGCGACGCGTGGTTGGGCGTGATGGGCGCGGCGGACGTGGCGCGGATGCGCGCGCAGGCCATCGCGGGCGGTCAAGCGAGGACGCCGGTACCGATCGTTGCGGAGCTTCCGGCCGACGCGCCCGCGGGCGAGCGGCCGTACGAGGTAGAGTGGTCGGGGCGCGAGGAGACCCCGCCGGCGCAGGTGAGCTTCGAGGACCTGAGCGGCTGGACGGCGTCGCTGCGCGGTGAGGCCGAGATGTCACTGAAGGCAAGCCGCGAGCACCGCATCTGGCGCGAGCAGGGCCTGCGGGTGACGATGCAGGGCGGGGCGACGAACGCGACGCTGGAGATCCGCCCGCCGCAGCCGATCCCGGTCGAGGGCGAGTGGGACGCGATCGACCTGTGGGCGAAGACGAATCTCGCGGGCGGCCTGCACCCGACGCGGCCGGTGCTCCCGGTGGTGATCGTCGAGGACGCGCGCGGCGTGGAGCATGAGATCGAGCTGAGCCAGCTCATGGGGCGCTACTGGTACGTCTCGCACGCGAAGCTCAGCGCCGAGCAGACAGAGCGGATCGCGTATCCGGCGAAGTTTGCGGCGCTGCTGCTCGATCGCGTGAACCAGGCCGAGGAAGCGATGCTGCTGCTGGAGTCGATCGCGTTCTACCCCGAGCACCGCGACCCCTACGCGGTCGATCCGCGCCCCGCGCAGGCGAGCTTCCCGACCGGCGAGGACGCGATGCTGCCGACACCGCCGGAGGGGGCGGTCAGCGAAGCGCGCCCGGACAGCATCCAGGAGTTCATGTGCCGGACCGACGAGTGGGTCGAGTTCTGGTTCCCGCCGACGGCGGCGAAGCGGGATCCATTCAGCGTTGCGATGAAGTTCGACCGAGGCGATCCGCCGGAAGAGATCGTGCTGGACCCCCTGCGCGGCGGTGGCATCCTCTTCGACACGCCCGCCGGGCCGGTGCTCACGAGCGAAGACAACACGGAACTGATCGGTGAGAGTAGCGAGGGCGAGGTGCTGCAGACTCGCTGGCGCTTCTCTGCCGAGGGCGTGGAGGCGGAGTTCACGGTGGACTACCGCATCCGCGGCGCGACGCTGGTGCTGGATGTGCGCTGTGCGGGCGGAGCGGCGATGGGCACGCGATTCGGCGTGGTCGGCGGCCTTGAGAATGCCACCGAGATCCCCTATCTGCAGATGGGCACGCCGCCGGGGCCGTTGGTGGCCTACAACGATCACGTCTTCGTCAGCGCGCTCTACGACTGGCCGAACTGTGACTTCTCGATCAGCCTCGTCAACCCGGACATGAACGCGCAGGGCGGCGTCGCGATCAACGAAGGCTCGGTCTACAACGCGCTGACCGACGGGAAGCGCCGCGATCTGCATGACCGCATCATCGTGACCGTCGCGCCGGAGTTCGAGCAGGTGCTGCCGAACGTGCCGAACCCGCGCGCGAAGAACCTCGACGCCGCGGCTGAGCGCATGTTCGTGATGAGTTCGGGGCCATCGCCGATCCTCTGGAGCACGATGGAGCGCTACGGGCTGGAGCACGTGATCGCGATGCACTTCGCGGGCGTGTGGTGGCGTGGGGCGGGCGAGGGCTTCTCCATGCGCCATCGCCCGCGGCCGGAGATGACGATCGAGGAGCTTGCCGCCTACCGCGACGAGGTGAAGGCGCTTGGCTACGACTTCGGCGTGCTGCTGGAGTACCGCGACTTCTTCCCGCTGAATGAGTGGTGGGACCCGAACCTGCTGTCGCTGACACCCGAGGGCGACTGGTCAACTTCGTGGTCGGGGCACTACGCCAGCAAGCCCAACGCCACGCCGATGCTGGCGGCGCGCAATGCGGCACTGATTGAGGCGCGCTACCCGCTGGACGCGGTGTACATGGACACGCACACTAATCAGCCGCTCACCGCGCGCGACTACGAGGCGGGCGTGCCGGGCGCGGGCAGCGGCCCGACGCAGGCGCTCTTCAACGGGGAGTGCATCCTCAGCGTCCGCGACAGCCACGAGGCGATCATCTGCTCCGAGGGCATCTACCGCTGGCTCTACGCGGGCCTGGCGGAAATGGACTACGCGACGTGGCCGATCCGCAGCATCCTGCCCAGCAAGCGCGACATCCTTCCGGACTTCGATCTGCACAAGATCCACCCGAAGAACATCGGCACCGGCATGGGCTACAACCCGGCCGCGTTCTTCGGGCGCGATTCGGAGGCGATGGCGCCGTTCTACGGGGACCCAGGCGAGCGGCTCGCGCCGGACGCCTACTACCAGTACCTCGCGGCCACCATCGCGCACGGGCACAGCCCGATCCTCGGCTACTCGTACTTCCCGCCGATGCACCGCATGATCCACTACTACGCGATGCAGCAGGGCCCGGCGAAGGAGTGGCTGACCGACACCGTCGCGCGCATCGAGCGGCATGACGGCGAAGGCTTCGTCTCGACGAGCGAGGCGATCCGCGGAGACGCCCTCGGTACCGGGCGCATCCGCATTACGTACGAGCGCGGGATGACCGTGTGCGTGAACTACCACCGCGAGGAGCCGTGGACTGTTGAGATCGCGGGGCGCAGCTACGAACTGCCGCCGATGGGCTGGGTGGCGCGTGCGCGCGCGGTGAAGGGCGATGAGATCGAGAGCTTCAGCGCGCTGATCGACGGCAAGCGCGTGGACTACTGCCGCTGCCCGGAATACACCTATCTCAGCTCACCCGAGGGCGAGAGCAGCTACGGCGGGATCACGGTGGATGGGGCGGTCTACGTGCTGCGCGATGGCGAGGCGCTGCGCGTGATCCCGTGCGGGCAGCTCGGCAGGTGGCGGTCCGGCATCGGGCGCTTCGGCTATGACCGCGAGATCATCGAGGTCCCGGCCGATCGCGGCACGCCGACGCTGCGGATCGACCTGCGGGAGGTCGCGCCGGCGCTTGCGCGAACCGTCGAGGGCGGTGTGCTGAGCATCGCGCCGGACGCGGAGACCGTGGAGTACGCGGTCGGACCGTAGGACGGCATTTCTACAGGATGCACAGGATAGACAGGATCACGACCTACACCTCATCAGACAGACAGGACTGATCGTGTTGGCAATCATCGACCATCCCTTCGGGAGCGCCCAGTGGGTCTTCATCGAGGGCGACGTCGCGCCGCAAAACTACTACCTCGCCGCGCGCAAGACCTTCGAGCTTGACAGCGTCCCCGAGGCCGCCAGCGCGTGCGCCCTGCACATCTCCGCCGACAGCCGCTACGTGCTCTACGTCAACGGACAGCGCGTCGGGCGCGGGCCGAACCGCTGCTGGCCTTTCGATCAGCAGTATGACAGCCATGAGGTCGCGCACCTGCTGCACGAGGGCACGAACGTCATCGCGGTGCTCGTGCACACCATCGGCATCTCCACCTTCCAGTACATGCCCGGGCGTGGCGGGCTGATCGTGCGGTTCGAAGCGGACGGCGA
Organism: Candidatus Zipacnadia bacterium; assembly: GCA_029821635.1. GTDB lineage: Bacteria > Armatimonadota > Zipacnadia > Zipacnadales > UBA5352 > UBA5352. The sequence continues at coordinate 5,066 of JALGSW010000062.1, read as the reverse complement.
GACGCTCGCGCAGAGCGATGCGAGCTGGCGGGTGACGCGGCATACCGGCTGGCGGGCGAATGTGCCGCGCGCGGCGTTGCAGATGGGCTGGGCGGAGCAGTTCGACGCGCGCGAGGACATCGAGGGGTGGACGTGCGTGGAGTTCGACGACGCCGCGTGGCAGAGCGCGGTGGAGATCGGCCCGGCGGGCACCGAGCCGTGGACGGGCATGTCCGCGCGCGAGATCCCGTTCCTGACCGAGGACCCGGTCTATCCCGCGCGTTTTGCGTCGGCGGAGACGGTGCGTCCGCCCCAGCACACCCTCGACATCCGCTTCAATGACTACATGCCCGAGGGCACCGTGGCCGAGCCGATCGTGGCGCTGGTCGCGACGGTCGTCCGCGCGCCCGAGGCCTGCAGCGTAACGCTGCTGCCCTACGGGCGGATCCTGCCGCGCGGTGCGAGCGTCAACGGCCGGCCGCTGGCGGTGGGCGGGCGTGACGAGCCCATCGCCATGGAACTGCAGGCGGGAGACAACCTGCTGGTGATCGACTCGGGCACCACGCGCACCTACGCGACGCTGGCCTGCGTGATCGACTGCGCCACCGAGCTTGAGCTGGTGGCGCCGCTCGGGGATGAGACTCCCCTCGCTGTGAGCGTCTTCGATCCGCGGGCCGTCGAGGACGCGGAGGCGCTGATCGACGCCGCGCTGGCGTGCGAGGACGCCGATGCGCTCGCAGCGATGGAGCCGGCATTCGCGTCGCTGGTGGCCGACCACTTCCGCGACGCGCACGGTGGCATGGCGACGCAGTACGCGACCGTCATCGCGGGCGCGCCGCGCATCGACGACCCGCAGGCGCTGTGCGCGGCGAATGCGGAGGTCACCACGATCCATCCGAACGTGGCGGGCGACACGCGGCTGCTGATCGACTTCGGCCACGAGGTCAACGGGCTGCTGGAGTTCGAGATCGACGCGCCGGAGGGCGCCACGCTCGATTTCTACGGCTTCGAGGCCTTCACCGACGGCCGGCCGCACTGGACGCGTATCGACGCGGGCCTGCGCTACGTCACGCGCGAGGGCACCCAGCGCTTCCACAGCGCCCACCGCCGCGGCCTGCGCTACATGTTCCTGACCGTGAGCGGGCTGACCGCGCCGCTGCGCATCCGCGACCTGCGCGTGCTCTTCCACACGATGCCGACGCCCGCGCGTGGAGCGTTCCACTGCTCCGACGAGCTGTTCAACCGCATCTGGGAGATGTGCCGGCATACCGCGCGCTGCTGCATGGAGGACACCTTCGTGGACTGCCCGCTCTACGAGCAGGCGCTGTGGGTGGGCGACGCGCGCAACGAGGCGCTGATCGCTTTCAGTGCGTTCGGCAGCTACGAGTTCACGAAGCGCTGCTGGCGGCTGGCGGCGCAGTCCATGTTCCGCTCGCCGGTGCCGGAGAGCCGCGTGCCGTCGGGCGATGTGAGCATCCTGACCGCGTGGTCGGAACTGTGGGTGCTCGCGTGTCAGGAGCAGTACCTGTATGACGCGGACCTCGATTTCCAGCGGGAGATCTACCCGGCGGTGGCGCAGACGCTGCGCAACTTCCTCGGCATGCGCACCGCCGACGGGCTGCTGGAGATCACCGCGTGGAACATGGTGGACTGGGCGCCGATGGACACGCCGCACAGTGGCGTGGTGACGCACAACTGCGCGTGGCTGGTCGAGGCGCTGCGGCGCGGCGCGCGCATGGCCGAGCTGCTCGACCAGCCCGACGATGCCGAGGCGTTCGCGGCGGTGGCGGAGGAGCTTGCGGGCGCCATCAACGAGCACCTCTGGGACGAGGGCGCGCAGGCGTACATCGACTCGATCCACGCCGACGGAGTGCGCTCGACGGTGCTGAGCCAGCAGACGCAGACGGTCTGCTACCTGTGCGGCGTGGTCCCGCCGGAGCGCATGCCGATCGTCAAGCAGCACGTCTACGACCCGCCCGAGGGCTTCGTGGAGATCGGCAGCCCGTTCTTCATGTTCTTCAGCTTCGAGGCGCTCAGCCGGCTGGGCATGTACGAGACGCTCGCCGACTGGACGCGCGAGCGCTGGGGCGACATGCTCCGCCAGGGCGCGACCACCGCGTGGGAGATGTTCGGCACCACGCGCAGCCACTGCCACGCGTGGTCGGCCGGACCGGTCTACTTCCTGCAGGCCCAGCAGCTTGGCGTGGAGCCGGCGCTGCCGGGCTTCGAGCGCGCGACGATCGCGCCGATCCCGCTGGACCTCGACTGGTGCGAGGGCCGGATGCCGACGCCGCACGGGGAGATTGAGGTGGCGTGGGAGCGCGACGAGCAGCGGTTTGCCATCGACGTAACGCTGCCCGCAGGCGTGCGCGCGGACGTGATCCTGCCCTGCGAGACGGACGAGTTCGCCGAGCCGGAATGGCTGGGAGAGGGCGTCATGGAGGTCGTCCGCGCGGCGGGCGTGTGGAAGGTTCGGCTGGCGGACGGAGCGAAGGTTGCGATTGAGGCGAGGCGCTGACCTCCCCCGCCCTCTCCCGCCCGGGGGCGGGATCGGGCACCCCCTCCGTTCCGGAGGGGGTCATCGGCACCGCGTTGTTCTCCCCCTCTTCCGGAACGGAGAGGGGGCGGGGGGGAGAGGTCAGACGTTCCCGGAGGCGATCACACATGTCAGAGCACACGAACATCAGCGGCGTCTTCCCGCACCTGCACGTGCGCGCGGACATCGTCCCGCGGCGGACGGAGGCGGGGATCGGCGCGCTCATGCCCTGGGCCGACCGCCTGTGGCTCATCACATATCCGTCGAACCCGAACTCCGGCTCGGGCACCGGGCTTTACACCATCGACGCGAATCTGAAGATGACGAAGCGCGAGGAGAGCGTCGTCGGCGTTTACGCCAACCGCTTCGTGCATCCGCAGACCAACCAGATGATCATCGGCCCGCACATCGTCGATCCGGACGGCGGCGTGCGGACCATCGAGGCGCTCGTGCCGCATCGGCTGACCGCCACGATGGACCACCTCTACGATCCGGGCCGGATGATCTACTTCCTGACGATGGAGGGCCTGTTCTTCGAGTGCGACGTGGCGACGCTCAAGTGTGAGCAGCTCTGGGACCTCAAGGGCGAGCTGGCGCTTCCGGAGGGCATGTGGCCGCACTACAAGGGCGCGCACACGGGCATGGGCCGCGTGGTGGTGTGCAACAACTCTTACGATGAGCGCGACTTCCTCGGCAAGCACGCGGCCGGGCGCCTCGCCGAGTGGGACGGCGAGATGTGGCGCACGATCGAGGAGAAGCCCTTCATGGACGCCGCCGGGCGCCGCAACCTCGGCGGTGCGGTCTTCGCCATCGGCTGGGATGAGGCGTCGGCGCTGCTGAAGGTGCTGCTCGACGGCAAGTGGCGCACCTGGCGGCTGCCCAAGGCCTCGCAGTGCTACGATCACGGCTGGCTGACCGAGTGGACGCGCATCCGCGAGGTGGAGACCGAGCGGTTCATGATCGACTGCCACGGGATGTTCTACGAGCTGCCCGCGCAGATCTACGGCGCGGAGATCCTCCCGATCAAGCCCGTCTGCCAGCACCTGCGCATCATCCCGGACTACTGCTCGTGGGCGGGGCTGCTGGTGCTGGCGGGCAATCAGAACACGCCGAACGGTGACAACAATCCGGTGGGCGGGCAGCCGATGGCGGGGCTGTGGATGGGGAAGACCGATGACCTGTGGAGCTTCGGCAAGCCGCAGGGCTGGGGTGGGCCGTGGCGGCGCTCGCAGGTGGCTGCGGGCGATGCCTCCGACCCGTTCCTGATGACCGGCTTCGAGCACAAGTGCCTGCACGTCTCACAGGTGAGCGCGGGCCCGGTGGAGTTCACGCTGCAGACGGACGTGCTCGGCGACGGGACCTTCGCGGACACGGAGACGATCACGGTGGGCTCGGGCGAGCAGCGCACGCACGTCTTCCCGCGGGGCTTCTCGGCGCACTGGGTGCGCCTGGTGGCGGATCGCGACTGCACCGCGACCGCGCAGTTCGTCTACTCATGATAGCGTTCGTTCCGTGGCACGGGCGCCTCGCCCGTGCGTCGTTGTGCTGAGGTGAATCACCATGCGCACCGCCTGTCTGCTCGCCGCACTCGTGCTCACATCGGCCGCCTTCGCCGAGGTCCCGCTCGTCGTGGGCGGCGAGGCCAGGGCGATCGTCGTCGTGCCTGCCGAGCCCGCTCCGGTGGCGCAGTACGCCGCCGAAGAGCTGGTGCATCACGTTGCGAAGGCCACCGGCGTCACGCTGCCGATCTTCCCGGCGGACGTGGCTCCCGATGAGCCAGACGCGCGGGTGCTGATCGGCCGGCTCCCCGAGACGTACGAGTCGGGCATCGACGTTGACGCGCTTGACGAGGAGGAGGCGGCGATCCTCACCGCGGGCGAGGTGCTGTTCATCGTGGGCGATGACGGTGATGGCGAGGCGCTGGACCCAACCACGCGCGCGGGCACGCTCTGGGGCGTCTACGAGCTGCTGGAGCGCGAGCTGGGCGTCGCGTGGATGTGGCCGGGGGAGCTCGGGATACACGTTCCCGCGAGCGACACCGTGGTCATCGGCGACCTCGACCTGCAGTTCAAGCCGCATCTGCTGGTGCGCAGGACGCGCTCGGGGATCATCGGACGCGAGTCGATCACTCACGGCTTCACAGAGGAGGGGCTGGAGGCCTACCGGCACGCGCAGGAGGTCTTCCTCCGCAGGCACAGGCAGGGCGCGACCTACCGCGTGGTGGAACCAGTACGGGGAGGAGCATCCCGAGTGGTTCCAGCTCCTCGACAACGGGGAGCGCGGGCCGCTGAACGAGACCGGCGCGTGGAATGTGTCGATGTGCGTCTCGAGCCCCGGCTTCCACGAGGAGATCATCCGCCAGTGGCAGCAGCGGCGGGCGGATGAGCCGGAGCGCTGGGAGAACCTGAATATCTGCGAGAACGACTGCTCCGGCCGTTGCGTCTGCGCGGCTTGCCAGGAGTGGGACCGGCCGCTGCGGCCCGGAGATGAGGAGAAGTCGGTCGGAGTGCGCTCGCAGTCGAACCGCTACGCGCGCTTCTGGAAGTCGATC
>JALGSW010000223.1 GCA_029821635.1 Candidatus Zipacnadia bacterium | reverse complement strand
TTCCGCCGCTCGCCGCTGTCCCTTCGTCGGGAACGTCCCGTCTCGGCCGGGGTAGATCGGCCACGCGTCCTCCTGCTGCAGGTCGTAGTCGTAGCCGCGCACGAGGATCTCGTACACTACGTCGCGGAAATCGTCGCCCTCGGTCGGGCTCTCGGGAATCTGCCCCGGTCCGCCCACCAGGCCGATGCTGTAGGGCCCCTGCATCTTGAAGGGCGGGATATCGTCGATCCGCTCGATCGCCACGCGCGCTGCATCGCGGATCGTCTGCTGCGCCTCGGGCGGCGTCATCGACACCGCGTTGAAGGGCGAGAGCGCCTCCTTCACGACCGCCGCCTCCATCTCCGGCACGAGGTCCTGGCACTGGCCGCAGACGGTGTCGTCGCCGGTGATGAGCACCGAGGGGATGTCGTAGTAGCCCGCCAGCGCCATCGCCATGCCGCCCTCGCCGAACCAGTGCTGCTCGTTCACGCACCAGCAGCTATGCGCCAGGACCCCGTTGCTCCCGGCCATCGCGTGCTGGGCGACGCAGAACATCACGTCGAAGCTTGCATCGAGCTTGGGCGTCCAGAACGGCTGGCGGGTCAGCGGCCCGTGGATGATGCGCGCGGCGGGGTTGAGGTCCTCGAAGATGATGGAGTAGCCGCTGCCGTGCGCGTCATTGACGAGAATCTGGCCATCGACACCCGCGTCGAGCGCCCCCTCGATGGATGCGTTGACCTCATCGGTGAGCAGCCGGAACATGCGCTGGCGGATGCTCCAGTTGCGATTGCTGTCATCGTCGCGCTTCTCGAAGTGCACCATCCCGGCGACGCCTTCGATGTCGGTGTGGATATAGAGGTTCATCTGAGCCCTCCGTGGCCGGTCTATGCCGTGTCGCGCGAGAGTTCGCCGCGACATCGACGGCACCTCCGCGCGCGGCGAAATGCTGTAGCGCGCGCGTACCGCGGGACGGCCACCTGTGCCGCCCCCTGAAGGTATCCCCCACCTCCTGCGCGAATCGCACCGTGCACCAACCGAGATCGGCATCTCCCAGCGACAGGGGGTCGCAGCCCATGTCCAGTGAACTCGTCGTTGTGCTCGACTGCGGAGCCACCAACGCCCGCGCCGTAGCCGTTGACACCGCCGGCCAGGTCGTCGCATCCTCCAGCCTCCCCAACCAGCCCACGCACCAGCCCGACACGCCCGAGGACCGGTGCATCTGGCCAGATGACTGGCGTATCTGGCCGCTCGACACCGTCTTCGGCAAGCTCGCGACCGCCTGCACCGAGGCGCTCGCCGAGGTCGATCCCGGCCGCGTGGTCGCCGTCACCGTCACGACATTCGGCGCCGACGGCGCGCCCGTCACCGCCAACAATGAGCTGACCCACCCGGTCATCTCCTGGCAGTGCACCCGCACCGAGCCGCTTGCGGCGAGCATCGGCGAGCGCATCGACCCCTGGGAGCTGTTCCGCATCACGGGCTACCAGATCATCCCCTTCGACACGCTCCTGAAGCTCATCTGGCTGCGCGAAAACGCCCCCGAGACCCTCGAAGGCGCCGACCGCTGGCTGATGATGCCGGGGTTGCTCAGCATGATGCTCTCCGGCGAGCAATCGATCGACCCGACCGCGGCGGGCACGATGATGGCGATGGACATGGCCGCGCGCGACTGGTCGGGCGAGGTCCTGTCGCTCGCGGGGCTCGACGCGGGGTTCTTCCCGCGCTGGGTGGAGCCCGGTGGCGTGATCGGGCACGTGACCGCCGCCGCCTCGCAGCAGACCGGCCTGCCGCAGGGCATCCCGGTGGTCGCGGCGGGTCATGACACGCAGTTCGCGGCCGTCGGCTCGGGCGCGCGGCCGGACGAGGCTATCCTCTCCTCGGGCACCTGGGAGATCCTGATGCTGCGCCAGCAGGCCTACGAGGCCACGCGCGAGGGCTTCGAGGCGGGCCTGATCATCGAGGCCGACGCCGAGCCGGGGCGCTGGAACCCACAGCTTCTGATGATGGGCTCCGGGCCGCTGGAGTGGATTCGCGAGCAGTTCTTCAGCGACATCTCCGCGCGCGCGGTCGCGTATGAGTCGATGATCGCGGCGGCGCAGGAAGTCGCTCCGGGCGCGGGCGGGGTGATGATGCTCCCGAGCTTCGTCCCCGACACCGGCCCGAACGCGCCGCATCGCACGAAGGGCACGCTGCTCGGCCTCGGACTGGGCACCACGCGCGCGCACATCTACCGCGCGGGCCTGGAGGGCCTGTGCTACCAGCTCCGCCACGCGGTCGAGGTGCTGCAGTCCTCGACCGGCTTCGAGCTGCAGGGCATTCGCCTCGTCGGCGGCGGCGCGAAGAACGCGCTGTGGAACCAGCTTCGCGCGGACGTGACCGGCCTGCCCGTGACCACCATCGGCAACGAGGAAGCCACCGTCGCGGGCGCAGCAATCTTCGCGTTCCTCGGCGCGGGCCTCTTCGGCTCGGTCGAGGAGGGCCAGGGGGCCGCCGACCTTGGCGAGCGGACGATCGAGCCTTCCGAGGGCGCCGCGGCCTACGAGGAACTCTACGCGGCCTACCGGAGCATCCCGCCCGCGCTGGCGGCCTACTACCGCGGGTAGCGAGCTTGTCGGCCGCGGGGGTGAATGGGTATACTGGAGATGCGGAAGGAGACGGGTCGGAGGTAGAGCGATGGAGACGACGATCGTGGTAGAGGACGACGAGTTGCTTGCGGAGGCCAAGGAGCTGACGGGCATCTCCGATACCGCGGAGGTGCTCGAGGCGGGACTGCGCAAACTGATCGAATCGAGGCAGTTCGCGGAGCGGCTGGAGCGACGGCGTGAGGCGTACCTGGCCGCCCTGCAGGCCGGGGCGTCGCGGGAGGAGGCCCAGGAACATGCAAACCGCTACTGAAGTAGACGCGTCCTTGGTAGAGCGCGCCCGAGAGGCCACGGGGATCGAGGACATGCGCGATCTGGTGAACGAGGGTCTGCGGCTGCTGGTGAAGACGCGGCGCCAGGTGCGCGCGCTGGCGCTGCGAGGCCAAATTGACTGGCAGGGCGATCTCGCCGCGTGGCGGCGCGACGAGGAGCCCGGCGATGCTCGCTGACAGCTCGGTGTGGATCGATCTGTTTCGTGAACGAAAAACGCCTGAGGTACCCCTGCTGGCTGCGGCTATGGACAAGCGCGAGGTCCTCGTGGGGGACCTGGTCCTGTGTGAGGTGCTCCGCGGCTGCCAGACGCAGAAGGAGTTCGATCGGTGCCGCGATGTCATGCTGGGATATAGTCTGGTCTATCTCTGTGACACCGACCTCGCAATCCGAGCCGCCGCCAACTACCGTTCACTGCGGTCGCAAGGCATCACGGTCAATAGCACCATCGACGCCCTCATCGCGACCTGGTGCATTGAGCATGACACCTGGCTCCTCCACAGCGACCGCGACTTCGACCGCTTCGAAGAGCACCTCGGCCTGAAGTGCGTGCACTGACCGCCCCGCCGACCTCCAAGGAGCCTCCCATGCGCGTGCTGTGCTACTCCATCCTGGCGCCGAAGCCTCCCGGGCCCGACCTGCGCGCGCACCCCGACCTGCAGCTCACCGGCGTGCATCCGAGCAGCGTGGACTGCGGCGACTTCGGCTCGGCGCAGCCGGATGCGAGCGCCTACGATGCGCGCTACCCGATCCGCCTGCTGCCCGTCTTCCCGCGCTCGCCCTACCCCTACGCGCTCTTCCTCCGAGGCCTCAGCGCCGTCCTGCGCGAGGTACGGCCGGAGGTGCTGTCGGTGCACGGTGAGCCGTCCGAGCTAGCCGCCGCGCAGGTGGTGGCGGCGGTGCGCAGGATCGTGCCCGACTGCGGCATCGTGCTGCATTCGTTCGAGAACGTGCCGCGCGACTGGAGCGGCTTCCCGAAGGTCCTACGCGGGCGTGCCGAACGCGCGACGCTCCCGCGCATCGACCTGGTCCGCGCCTTCAACGAGGGCGTGCGCGAAGTGCTCGCGGCCCGGGGCTTCCCGGCCGAGCGCGTGCGCGTCGTGCCGCTGTCCGTCGACCCGGCGGTCTTCCACCCGCAGCCCGCGGACGAGCTGCGTGCTACGCTCAGCCCACACGGGAAGCTGCTCATCGGCTACGTCGGCCGCCTGGTGCCGGAGAAGGGCATCGATCTGCTGCTGCGCGCCGTCGCGGAGCATAGCGACGCCCTGGCGCTGTGTATCGTCGGCTCGGGGTGCGCCGAGGACGAACTCCGCGCGCTCGCGAGCAGCCTGCCCGGCCTTGAGGTGCGCTGGATCCCGCACGTCCCGTCCGCCGAGGTCGCGCACTACCTGAGCGCCTTCGACGCGATGGTGCTGCCCTCGCGCGGCATCCCGACGTGGCAGGAGCAGTTCGGGCGGGTGCTGATCGAGGCGATGGCGTGCGGCACGCCGGTGGTGGGCTCCTCGAGCGGCGCGATCCCGGAGGTCATCGGCGACGCTGGGTTGATCTTCCAGGACGAGGACCACCGGTCGCTGGCCGGGACGCTCGCTCGCCTGAGCGCCGACGAGGCCCTGCGCGTGGAGCTGGCCGAACGCGGCCTGACGCTCGCGCACAACCGCTACGCCCCGGCGCGCGAGATCGAGGCGACCGTCGAGCTGTTCCGCGAGGCGCGCGAGTTGAGCGCGCACCGCCGAGGTTGAGTTGCCCGGGAGAGGTGGACGCGATGCGGATGATGGGGAAGGCCATGCGCGGCTTCGGAGAGCTGAGCGAGGCCGTGCTGGTGACGACGCTCGGGATGGTGGGTGACGCGACGCTCACACGCGTGAGCCGCACGTCGGCGTTCGGGCGCTACGAACGCGCGGGCTACGAGATCGAGGACGTGACTGAGATCCGCGCGCTCGACGTGGCTGTGCCTGACCGGATCGTCGGCAAAGCCTGCCGCGCGTGGACGGCGGTCGCGGGTGCGACGGGCGTCGCCACGAGCGGGCTCGGGCTCGTCGGCATGGTCACGGACATCCCGTCGCTGCTGGCGAGCAACCTGATGATGATCGGCGAGGTCGCGACCATCTACGGCTTCGACGTGGCCGAGCAGGACGAGCACGCCTACGCGATCGCGGTGCTCTTCATGCAGCGGCGGGCGCCCGGAGCCGTGGCCCGGGGCCGAGCCGGAGGCCGGGCCGGGCGCGTGGCCGGGAGCGTGGCGCCCCTGCAGGAGATCGCGCGGGAGCTCGGCGCGGGCGCGAACTGGGAGGACGTGCGCGACGAGCGGGCGGGGCGGTGGCTGCGCGAGGCGGCGCGGGAGCTGGCGTGGTACCTCGTGAAGCGCAAGGTGGCGCAGGTCGTGCCCGGCGTAGGCACGCTGGTGGCAGGCGGCGTGAACGCGCAGTTCACCGCACGCACCTGCAAAGCGGCGAAGGAGCTGTATCGGGAGAGGTTTGTGGGGGCGAAGCCCACCGCATGATTCGGTTGTGCAACAGGGCGTGATGGAGTAGAATCGGTGGCAGACGCACACGAAGGGAGATGGCGCGGGTGGACAGCACAACGAATCTCGACGAAGAGCTGCTCGGGGATGCACTGGAACTCACAGGGACTGATGACCGCGCCGAGGTCATCAACGAAGCTCTGAGAG